>JBBSKO010000041.1:0-13600 GCA_038256225.1 Propionibacteriales bacterium
GATGCCGGAGACCCACAGGACGAAGAGGAACGCGGCGGCGACGCCGACGGTGGCGCCGGTGGCGCCGAGGGACTCCAGGATGGTCTTGGAGTTCGTCAGGATGATCAGGCCGCCGGCGGCCACGCCGAGGACGCGCGCCGGCAGGATCTTCACCAGGTAGGCGGCGATCGGGGCGGCGACCACGCCACCGATCAGCAGCGCGAGGGCGTAGCCCCAGAGGATGCCCTGCGAGCCGAGGCCGATCAGGAACCCCAGCGAGCCGCCGACGGCGACCACGAACTCCGAGGTGTCGATCGAGCCGACGACCTTGCGGGGCTCCAGGCGGCCCGAGGAGAGCAGCGTGGTGGTGCCCACCGGACCCCAGCCGCCGCCACCGATGGAGTCCATGGCGCCGCCGAAGAGGCCCATCGGCATCAGCATCCGCGCCGACGGGCGGGACCTGAAGGTGGGGCGGCGACCACCCAGGACCAGGAACCGGTAGATCACGTAGACGCCGAGCGAGAGCAGCAGCGCGGCGACCCAGGGCTTGGCGGCGTCGCCGTCCAGGCTCGAGAGGAAGGTCGCGCCGGCGAAGGCGCCGACGAAGCCGGGCCCGGCCAGGATCAGCACGGTGCGCCAGTCGACGTTGCCGAGCTTGTGGTGGGAGAACCCGGAGACCAGCGAGGTGCCGATCTCGGAGAAGTGGACGGCGGCCGAGGCGGCGGCCGGGGCGACCCCGACGGCCAGCAGCATGGTCGACGACGTGACGCCGTAGGCCATGCCGAGGGAGCCGTCGATGAGCTGGGCGAGGAAGCCCACGAAGCCGAGGACGATGAGCTTGCGCATGAGGAGGACCTTCGGGGTCGGGCGACGGGAGTGACTCGACTTAAAGGGTGAAGTCGGTCGAAATAGTAGACATAGACGACATCGCACGTCCATCACGTCCGCGGGACCGGCGTGTCGCGGGGCCGCCGCCTCAGCGGGTGCGGTCGTGCAGCGTCACGCCGTCGGCGAGCCGGTACGGCCGGGTGGCGACGAGGGCGCCCACCGCGCGACGCAGGCGGGAGACCTCGGCGCGCACCGCGACCTCGTGGTCGGCGTCACCGTGCAGCGCCACGCTCAGCTCGCGTGCGCCCAGGCCGGCGCGCCCGGCGGCGTCCAGCAGGCGCAGGACCTGGGCGTGGCGCGGGGTCAGGGGGCGGGTCCAGCTCTCCGCGGGACCGCGCCCGGCGCCGGTTCGCACCCGCAGGCCCGGCTGCACCCCGCCGTCGAGGTGCACCAGCTCGGCCACCAGTCGGGTCGTGGCGCCCTGCGGTCGGACCAGCCACCCGCCGGGCAGTCGCTCCGGGAGGCAGAGCCCGAGCCCCGGCACGGTCAGCGGCTGGTGCTCGCGGGGCGCGGCGATGCGGTCCCGGCCGGCATCGACGCCGGCGCGGTGCGCCACCCACCCGTGGTCGTCGACGACCAGCAGCGGGCCGCCACGGCCCAGCGAGCCCTCGACCGAGGACCGCAGCCGGTGCAGGTCGTCCTGGTGCCGGCGCCAGAGCTGGTGCTCGGCCACCCGGACGGCACTGGCCACCAGCGCAGCGAGCGCCGGGTGCAGGGTCAGGGCCGGTCCGCTGACGTCCACGACGCCCAGCAGCTCCCCGGTCCGCGGGTCGTGCAGCGGCGCGGCCGTGCAGTACCAGGGGTGCTGCTGGTGCTCGAAGTGCTCGGCGGAGAAGAGCTGGACCGCGGCGGCCTCGGCCAGCGCCGTGCCGATGGCGTTGGTGCCGACCGTGCCCTCGGTCCAGGTGGCGCCCTCGGCGAACCCCAGACGGTCGGCCTGGCGCAGGACCCGGGACGACCCCTCCCGCCACAGCAGCAACCCGTCGGCGTCGCAGACGACCATCACGAACTGGGAGGCGTCGGCGGTCGAGGTGAGCACCGCGCGCAGGTCCTCCACCACCAGGCGCAGCGGGCTGGCGGCCCGACGGCGGACGAGCTCCGCCGCGTCCCGCGGGTCCCGCACGTGGCTGCGGTCGGGGTCCAACCCGAGCGCCAGGACCCGTTCCCAGGACCGGGCGACCACGGCCCTCGGCGCCTGGGCCGGGCGCCCGCCCGCCAGCACCACGTCGTGCGTGCGGGCCAGCTCGTGGGCTTGCCGGCCCAGGTCGACCCCGCTCATGGCCCGAGGGTAGGCCGCGATGGTGAGCCGCACCACGCGGTCCGTGCCCGGACCGGTCGCCGCAACACGCTGCAACCCTGGCGCTGCCGGCGCGGACGCGGTGTGCTGTCGGTCACACCGCACGTCCACCGGAGGGATGAGATGACCGAGACCCTGGAACGCCCCGACACCCCGACCGCCCCGCAGGACCGGGCCACGGCGTGGTTCGCCGCCTTCGAGCAGGCCCTGGCCGACCACGACGTCGACCGGGCGGCCGGCATGTTCGCCGCCACCAGCTTCTGGCGCGACCTGGTGGCCTTCTCCTGGAACATCACCACCGTGGAGGACCCGTCCGGCGTGGCGGAGCTGCTCCGAGCGACGCTCCCGCACACCGCCCCGAGCGGGTTCGCGCTGGAGGAGCCGGCCGACGAGGCGGACGGGGTGACCACCGCCTGGTTCACCTTCGAGACCGCCACCGGCCGCGGGCGCGGCGTCGCCCGCTTCACCGAGGAGGGCGGCGAGCTCAAGGCCTGGACCTTCCTCACCACGCTCTACGAGCTGAAGGGCTACGAGGAGCCGCGCGGCACCCACCGCCCGATGGGCGCGCAGCACGGTGCCGCCAAGGACCGCACGACCTGGCTCGAGCAGCAGCAGCAGGAGGCCGAGGAGCTCGGCTCGACCACCCAGCCGTACGTCCTCGTGGTCGGCGGCGGGCAGGGCGGCATCGCCCTGGGGGCACGGCTGCGCCAGCTCGGCGTGCCGTCGCTGGTGATCGACAAGCACGCCCGCCCCGGTGACCAGTGGCGCAGCCGCTACAAGTCGCTGTGCCTGCACGACCCCGTCTGGTACGACCACCTGCCGTACCTGAAGTTCCCCGACACCTGGCCGGTCTTCGCCCCCAAGGACAAGATCGGGGACTGGCTGGAGTCGTACACGAAGGTGATGGAGGTGCCGTACTGGTCGAGCACCACCGCGACCAGTGCGACCTTCTCCGAGGCGACCGGCGAGTGGACCGTCGAGGTCGAGCGCGAGGGCACGCCGGTCACGCTGCGTCCCACGCACCTGGTGATGGCCACGGGGATGTCGGGCAAGCCGAACGTGCCCGAGCTGCCCGGCCAGGACGTGTTCCGCGGGGACCAGCACCACTCCTCGCGCCACCTCGGCCCGGACGCGTACCGCGGGAAGAAGGTCGTGGTGGTCGGCTCGAACAACTCCGCCTTCGACATCTGCGGGGCGCTGTGGGAGAACGACGCCGACGTCACCATGGTCCAGCGCTCCTCGACCCACATCGTCAAGAGCAACTCGCTGATGGAGCACGGTCTCGGCGACCTCTACTCCGAGCGGGCGCTCGCGGCCGGCGTGACCACCGAGAAGGCCGACCTGATCTTCGCCTCCCTGCCCTACCGGATCATGCACGAGTTCCAGATCCCGGCCTACGAGAAGATGGCCGAGGAGGACGCCGACTTCTACGAGCGTCTCGAGCGGGCCGGCTTCCGCCACGACTGGGGCGACGACGGGTCGGGGTTGTTCATGAAGTACCTGCGCCGCGGCTCGGGCTACTACATCGACGTCGGTTCGGCCGAGCTCGTCGCGAACGGCGAGGTGAAGCTGGCCCACGGCCAGGTCGACCACCTCACCGAGGACGCGGTCGTGCTGGAGGACGGCACGGAGCTGCCGGCCGACCTCGTCGTCTACGCCACCGGCTACGGCTCGATGAACGGCTGGGTGGCCGACCTGGTCGACCAGGACGCCGCGGACCGGCTCGGCAAGGTGTGGGGCCTGGGGTCCGACACCACCAAGGACCCCGGGCCCTGGGAGGGCGAGCAGCGGAACATGTGGAAGCCGACCCAGGTCGAGCACCTGTGGATGCACGGCGGCAACCTGCACCAGTCGCGGCACTACTCGCTCTACCTGGCGCTGCAGCTGAAGGCGCGCCACGCCGGGATCGAGACGCCGGTCTTCGACCTGCAGGAGGTCCATCACACCGGGTGAGGCAGGTCCCGCGCGCGGCTTGGCCGGGTCTGGGATGATCCGGGCATGAACGTCCCCGGTGGTAGTGCCGCCAAGCGAGTGGTGCTGGAGACCGTCGGCTGGCTGCTGGTGGTGATCGGCGTGGCCGCCCTGATCCTGCCCGGGCCCGGCCTGCTGTGCATCATGGCCGGGCTGATCGTGCTCTCCCAGCAGTACGAGTGGGCCGAGCGTCGCCTCGACCCGGTCAAGCGTCGCGCCCTGCGCGAGGCCGCCCGCAGCGTGTCGGGTCCGCTCCAGATGTCGGTCACGCTGGTCGGCGTGGTGGTCCTCTTCGCCTGTGGCGTGCTCTGGACGATCGACCCGCCGGCCCCGCCGTGGTGGAGCCTGCCGGACTCCTGGTGGCTGCCCGGTGGGATCTGGACCGCCGTCACCCAGTTCGGCTCCGCGGCCATCGCGCTGGGGCTGGTGATCTACAGCTACCGCCGGTTCCACGGCAAGCCCGAGGCGCTCGCGGAGCTCGACGAGCAGGACCGCGTCTCCGCGCAGCGTTCCGAGCAGCGCGCCGGGCGCCGCGCCGCCTCGCGCTGAACCGAGCCCTGCGGTCGGAGGGCCCTGGGGGTTGTCACTTTCGGTGAACAAGTGTTGACTGACCCGGGTCCACCGCCGAAAGGGTGTCCTGCGTGTCCGTCAAAGATCGTCTGTCCTGGGACGGTGTCCGCCGCGCGGGCGCCCAGCTGACCACCCCGCTGCTCCCGGACGACTACCTGACCCTGATCAACCCGCTCTGGACCACGCGCGAGCTGCGCGGGGTGATCGAGAAGGTCGTCCCGGAGACCGAGGACACCGCCACCGTGGTCATCCGGCCCGGCTGGGGCTGGCGCTACACCCACCAGCCCGGCCAGTACATCGGGATCGGGCTGCAGGTCGGGGGCCGGTTCCACTGGCGCTCGTACTCGGTCTCGACCCCGCCGAAGCGGCGGGGACGCACCCTGGCCATCACGGTCCGGGCGATGCCCGAGGGCTTCCTCTCCCAGCACCTGGTCAACGGCGTGGAGCCGGGCACCGTCATCCGGCTGGCCCTGCCCTCGGGCGACTTCGTGCTCCCGAACCCGCCCCCGGCCAGGATCCTGTTCCTGGTCGGCGGCAGCGGCGTGACGCCGGTGATGTCCATGCTGCGCACCCTGGACCGCCGCGGCACGATGCCCGACGTGGTGATGAGCTACTCCTCCACCACGCAGGACCGGATGATCTTCCGTCACGAGCTCGCCGAGCTCGCCGGGCGCCACGACTCGCTGGCGGTGCACGAGCGCTACACCGACGACGACGGCATGCTCGTGCTCGAGGACCACCTCGACGACCTGTGCCCCGACTGGCGCGAGCGCCAGGTCTGGGCCTGCGGGCCCGGGCCGATGCTCGACGCCGCCAGCGAGCACTGGGACGGGGCCGGCCTCGAGGACCGGCTCCACCTCGAGCGGTTCTCGGTGAACTTCACCGGGGAGGGCGGCGAGGGAGGCACCCTGACCTTCCGCAGCTCGGGCAGGAGCGTCGAGATCGACGGCGCCACCACGATCCTCGAGGGTGGCGAGCAGGCCGGCGTCGGGATGCCGTACGGCTGCCGCGCCGGCATCTGCCACACCTGCAGCGTGACCATGGTCGAGGGCAAGGTCCGCGACCTGCGCAACGGCGAGGAGTTCGCCGAGCCCCACGGCAGCGTGCAGACCTGCGTGACCGCCCCCGTGGGCGACTGCACCTTCGACATCTGAGCACCACCAGACCGCGACACACGACGACCCGAAGGGACGACGCGATGGCCATCGCCGACGTCAAGGAGTACACCCACCTCACCGCCGAGGAGGTCGAGCAGCTCGGCGCCGAGCTCGACGCCCTGCGCGCCGAGATCGAGGAGAGCCGCAACAGCAAGGATGCGGACTACATCTACAGGATGATCCGGCTGCAGCGCGGTCTCGCCACCGCGGCGCGGATCACGCTGGGCGTCTCGGCGTACCACCGCAGGACGCGGCTGCCCGGCGCCGTCGTCGGCGGTGCGATGCTCGGCGTGGCCAAGATCCTCGAGAACATGGAGATCGGCCACAACGTCATGCACGGCCAGTGGGACTGGATGAACGACCCCGAGGTGCACTCCTCGACCTGGGAGTGGGACACCGCCCAGCCGGCCGAGCAGTGGAAGCACTCGCACAACTACGTGCACCACCAGTTCACCAACGTGCTCGGCTACGACAACGACATCGGGTACGGCATCCTGCGGATGGCGCGGGAGCAGAAGTGGCACCCGGTCAACCTGGGGCAGCCGCTGTACAACGCGGCCCTGGCCACCCTGTTCCAGTGGGGCGTCGCGCTGCACGACCTCGACCTGGAGGCGATCCGCAAGGGCGAGAAGGACCCCCAGGTCATGAAGAAGCAGCTCCGGCAGATCTGGCAGAAGGGACGGCGTCAGGCCGTCAAGGACTACGCGGTCTACCCGCTGCTGTCCGGTCCGCACTTCATGACCACGATCTACGCCAACGCCGCCGCCAACGTGACCCGCAACCTGTGGTCCTACGTGATCATCTTCTGCGGGCACTTCCCCGATGGGGCGATGCACTTCACCGAGGAGCAGATCGAGGACGAGACCCGTCCCGAGTGGTACCTGCGCCAGATGCTCGGGTCCGCCAACTTCGAGGGCAGCGAGATGCTGCACGTCCTCTCGGGCAACCTGGGCTACCAGGTCGAGCACCACCTGTTCCCCGACCTGCCCAGCAACCGCTACGGCGAGATCTCGGTGCGCGTGCGTCAGCTGTGCGAGAAGTACCGGCTGCCCTACACGACCGGTCCGCTGCACCGGCAGTACGGCCAGGCGCTCCGCACGATCATCAAGCTGTCGCTGCCCAACCGCTTCACCTCCGGCGACCGCGAGGACGTCATGGAGGGGCAGATGGAGGTCGCGCGGGGGCGCAAGACCGCCGAGCAGATGGGCTCGCGCCGCCCGGAGACCGGCAAGTACGCCGCGGCCGCCTCCTGATGATCGGCACCACCGGACTGGACGAGCGGCCCCGGGACCCCGAGCTGGGGGGACCGGTGCCGTACGTCTGCGAGGACGACGACGGGCACGGCTCCCTGCGGCTGCTCAGCAAGAAGCGGGTCATCCAGTGCGCCCTGTCGCGGATCTGCGCGGTCTGCGGGGAGACGCTGGACCACCCGCTGGTGCTCCTGGGCACGCGCGAGGAGCTGGACCGGATGGAGTTCCACGTGCCGCCGGTCCACGAGTCCTGCGGCGACGCCGTGGCGGCCGCGGTCGTCGGGGCGCCCTTCGGGGTGCTCGGCCAGGACGGCCCGGTCGAGCGGTGGGTGCTGGTGAGCACCGGCGGGTTCGAGCACGAGCGCCCGCAGCGCTTCGACCCCGACCTGCGTCCCCGCTTCCGCCCGCACCGGCTGCTCTCCACCCGCGAGCTCTGACCCCCGCCGAGATGACGCCCGCGGACAGCCGAGATGACGGTTCCGGACAGCCGAGATGACGGTTCCGGCGCGTCGAGGTGACGGTTCCGGCGGCGTCCGGGGGCGACCCCCGGGCGTCGTCGGCGGTCTCGTCTAGCCTCGGGCGGACCATGGCCCTCCACCTCCACCGCGCCGCGCGCACCGACGCCCTGGCCGCCGCGCTCGGCGACCTGCTCGCGGAGGTCCCGGCCGACCCGTTCGCCCGGGACCTGGTGCTGGTCCCGGCCAAGGGCACGGAGCGGTGGCTCAGCCAGCGGCTCTCGCACCGGCTCGGGTCCGGGCCGGGCAGCGCGACCGGCGACGGCGTGTGCGCCGCGGTCGACTTCCGCTCGCCCCGCTCGCTGGTGGCCGAGCTGACCGACACCGTCGACGACGACCCGTGGGCGCCCGGCGTGCTGGCCTGGCCGCTGCTCGAGGTCCTCGACGCGAGCGTCGACGAGCCGTGGGCCCGGCCGCTCGCGGTGCACCTCGGCCGCGACCTCGACGGCAAGGAGGCCGAGCTGCGGCGCAGCCGCCGGTACGCCGTGGCCCGCCGGCTCGCGGGCCTGCTCGCCTCGTACGCCGCGCAGCGTCCCGACCTGCTGGCCGCCTGGTCGCGAGGCGACGACGTCGACGGGGTCGACCGCGACGGGGAGCCCGAGCGCGCTCTGCCCGGGGACCTCGCCTGGCAGCCGCCGCTGTGGCGGGCGCTGACCGCGCGGGTGCACGCGCCGACCCCGGCGGAGCGGCACGCCGCGACGCTGACGCGGCTGCGGTCGGGTCCGGCGGCCCACCTGCCGGCGCGGGTGAGCCTGCTGGGCCACACCCGGATGCCGCGCACCGAGCTCGAGCTCCTCGTCGCGCTCGCCGACCACCACGACCTCCACCTGTTCTGGCCGCACCCCAGCGACGACCTGTGGCGCCGGCTCGACGCCCGCCTGGGCGCCGGCCACGGCCCGCGCGGTCCCGTGCCGCGCCGCGACGACCCGGCGCACAACGACGCCGAGCACCCGCTGCTGGCCACGCTGGGCCGCGACGTCCGCGAGCTGCAGCGCAGCCTGCGCGCCTGCGCGCCGGCCGACCTGGTGGAGCACGTGCACGAGCCGCTCGACCGCGCGCCGGGGACCGCGGGCTCGTTGCTGGAGCGGCTCCAGTCCGATCTCCGCGCCAACGAGGTCCGCCCGGCCGGGCGCCACCACGACCACGCCGACCGCAGCGTGCAGGTGCATGCCTGCCACGGCCCGGCCCGCCAGGTCGACGTGCTGCGCGAGGTCCTGCTCGGCCTGCTGGCCGACGACCCCACGCTCGAGCCCCGCGACATCCTCGTGATGTGCCCGGACATCGAGACCTACGCACCGCTGGTGACGGCGGCGTTCGGGCTGGGGGTCGACACCGACCAGGCCCCGCCCGAGCCCGTGGGCGAGACCGGGGGCGGGACCGGGACCGGTGGGTCGCCCGGGCGGCACCCGGGGCACCGGCTGCGGGTCCGGCTGGCCGACCGCGCGCTGGTGCGGACCAACCCGTTGCTGGCGGTGGCCGCCTCCCTGCTCGACCTCGCCGGCGGACGGGTCACGGCCAGCCTGGTGCTCGACCTGCTCCAGCAGGCGCCGGTGCGCCGCCGGTTCTCCCTCGACGACGACGACCTCGAGGCCGTGTCCGACTGGGTGCGCGAGTCCGGCGTGCGCTGGGGCCTGGACTCCGCGCAGCGGGCGCCGTACGGCCTGGCCGGGTTCGTGCAGAACACCTGGCGCTTCGGTCTCGACCGGGTGCTGGCCGGGGTGGCGCTCTCCGACGACTCCCGCGCCTGGGTCGGCACGACGCTGCCGCTCGACGACGTGGGCAGCAACCGGATCGACCTGGCCGGACGCCTGGCCGAGTACGTCGACCGGCTCGCCGTCGCGCTGGAGGAGCTCACCGGCCCGCAGTCGCTGGCCACCTGGCTCGACGCGCTGGGGCGGGCGGTGGCCTCGCTGACCCGGCCCGAGCGCGGGGAGGCCTGGCAGACCGGGCAGGTGCACCGCGAGCTCGCGACGGTGCTGGCCGACGCCGGCGACCGGGCCGGGGTGGAGCTGCGGCTGCGTGACGTCCGGGCGCTGCTCGCAGACCACCTGGCCGGCCGGCCGACCCGGGCCAACTTCCGCAGCGGCAGCCTGACCGTGGCCACCATGGTGCCGATGCGGTCGGTGCCGCACCGGGTCGTGTGCCTGGTCGGCCTCGACGACGGCGTGTTCCCGCGGCAGGGCGCGGTCGACGGCGACGACGTCCTGGCCCGCACCCCGCTGACGGGTGAGCGCGACGCCCGCTCCGAGGACCGGCAGCTGCTCCTGGACGCGATCGGGGCGACCACGGGCACGCTCGTGGTCACCTTCACCGGTGCCGACGAGCACACCGGCCGGCGCCGCCCGCCCGCGGTCCCGCTGGGCGAGCTCCTCGACGCCCTCGACCGCACCACTCTGACGCCCGTGCGCGAGCAGGTCCTGGTCGAGCACCCCCTGCAGCCGTTCGACCCCCGCGCGGCCGCCGACGGCCGGCTCGGCACGCCCGGCCCGTTCACCTTCGACCCGGCTGCGCTCGCGGCCGCGCGGGTGATGAGCCGACCGCGCCCCGAGGCGCCGCCGTTCCTGGACGGACCGCTGACCTCGCCGGCCGGCTCCGGCGGTCCCGGCACGGTCGACGACGTGCCGCTCGCCGCGCTGGTCTCGTTCCTGCGCGACCCCGTGCGGGGCTTCTTCCGTGCCCTCGACGTCAGCCTGCCCTGGGAGGCCGACGGTGTCAGTGATGCGATGCCGGTGGAGATCGACGGCCTCGAGACCTGGGGCGTGGGCAACCGGATGCTCGAGGACATGCTGCGCGGCACCCGCCCCGAGGCCGCGCTGGCCGCCGAGTGGCGCCGCGGCCAGCTGCCCCCGGGCCGGCTGGGCTGGCGCAAGGCCAAGGACGCCGCCGCCCAGGCCGAGGTCATCGCCCGCGCCGTCCACGTCCACCGCCGCGGCGAGGCGCGCGCCCACGACGTGGACGTGACGCTGCGCAGCGGCCGCCGGGTCACCGGCACCGTCGCCCCGGTCCACGAGGGTCGGCTGGTGGCGCGGACCTACTCCAAGCTGTCCGGCAAGCACCTCGTCGAGGCCTGGGTACGCATGCTCGCCCTGGCCAGCCACGACCCCGACAGGCACTGGACCTCGGTGGTCGTCGGGCGCGCCGGCGGTCGGGGGACCGGCGTCCGCGAGGTCCTGCTCGGCCCGCCCGACGAGGAGCCCCAGTCGGTCCTCGAGGACCTCGTCCGCCTCTATGACGCCGGCCGGCGCGAGCCGCTGCCGCTGCCGGTGAAGACGTCGTACGCGTGGGCCACCGCGCGGCACAGCCACGACGACCCGGTGCACGCCGCGGGCCGCGAGTGGACCAGCGGTCGCTACCCCGCGGAGGACGCCGAGCCGGCCCACGTGCGCGTGTGGGGTCCGCGCGCGCCGCTGTCGGTGCTGCTCGGGCAGCCCCGCGCCGACGAGCAGGTCGAGGGCGAGAGCACCCGGCTCGGCGCCCTCGCCGCCCGGCTGTGGCTGCCCCTGCTGCGGGCGGAGGTGCGGTTGTGACGGCCTCCACCACCCCGGCAGCCTCCGACGACCTGGTGCCCTTCGACCTGCTCGGGGCTCTCCCCGAGGGGCCGACCACGACCGTGCTCGAGGCCAGCGCCGGCACCGGCAAGACCTACACCCTGGCCGGGCTGGTCACCCGCTACGTCGCCGAGGGCCGCGCCCGGCTCGAGGAGATGCTGCTGATCACCTTCGGCCGGGCGGCCAGCCAGGAGCTGCGCGAGCGCGTCCGGGACCAGCTCGACGAGGCGCACGACGCGCTGCGCGGCGCCCGGGCGGCTCGCGAGGGCGGGCCGGCGGGTCCGGGCGGGGCGGCGTACGACGGCGCCACGACGCCGCTGCTGGACCACCTGCTCGACGCCGACCCCGACGAGCTCCGGGACCGCGAACGGCGCCTGCGCGACGCGCTCGCCGACTTCGACGCCGCCACGATCGCCACCACGCACCAGTTCTGCCAGCTCGTGCTCCGCTCGCTGGGTGTGGCCGGGGACAGCGACTCGGGCGTGACGCTCGTCGAGGACCTCTCCGACCTCGTCGGCGAGATCGTCGACGACCTCTATCTCGCGCGCTTCGGCCAGGCCGTCGAGGACCCCGAGCTGACCCGGGCGGCCGCGTTCGCCCTGGCCACCACGGCCGTGGCCAACCCGGGCGCCGTGCTGACGCCGCGCGATCCCGAGCCCGGCACCACCGCCGCGGTGCGGGTGGGCTTCGCGCGCGACGTGCTCGCCGAGCTCGAGCGGCGCAAGCGGAGGATGGGCGTGCTGGGCTACGACGACCTCCTGGGCCGGCTCGCCGACGCGCTGGCCGACCCCGACGCCCCGGCGCGGCAGCGGATGCGCACGCGCTGGCGGGTGGTGATGGTCGACGAGTTCCAGGACACCGACCCGGTCCAGTGGCAGGTCGTCGAGCGGGCCTTCGCCGGCCACGCCACGGTGGTGCTGATCGGGGACCCCAAGCAGGCCATCTACGCCTTCCGTGGCGGTGACGTGGTGACCTACCTGCAGGCCGCGCGCAGCGCCGAGCAGCGCTGCACCCTGGCCACCAACTACCGCAGCGACGGCCCGCTGGTCGACAGCCTGCTGGCGGTCCTGCGCGGCGCCGCCCTGGGCCATCCCGACATCGTGGTGCGCGACGTCGGCGCCCACCAGACGACCGGACGCCTGCGTGGCGCGCCCTGCGACGACCCGTTCCGGCTGCGCGTGGTGACCCGCGAGAAGTTCGGCATCCGCACGATCCGGACCGTGCCCATGGACCGCGTCCGCGCCCACGTCGCCGCCGACCTCGCCGCCGACGTCGCCGGGCTGCTGGCCTCCGGTGCGACCTGGGACGGTCGCCCGGTGGAGGCCCGCGACGTCGCGGTGATCGTCGAGCGCCACGGGGACGCCCGGACCTGCCGGGACGCGCTGGCCGCGGCCGGGGTGCCCGCGGTCTACACCGGCGACAGCGACGTCCTCGGCTCCGCCGCCGCCGAGCACTGGCTGGCCCTGTTGGAGGCGTTCGAGCAGCCGCACCGTGCGGGCCTGGTCCGTGCGGCCGCGGTCACCCCGTTCCTCGGCCGCACCCCCGCCGAGCTGGGGCGGCGCGGCGACGACCTGACCGACGAGGTGGCCGAGACGCTGCGCCGCTGGGCCGACCACGCACGCCGGCGCGGGGTCGCGGCCGTGCTCGAGGCGGCCGTCGCCGACGGGATGGCCGCGCGGGTGCTGGCCCACCGCGGCGGCGAGCGCGACCTCACCGACCTCACGCACGTCGGGCAGGTGCTGCACGAGACGGCCCACCGCGACCGGCTCGGCCTCCCCGCGCTGCTCGAGTGGCTCCGTGCGCAGCGGCGCGACGAGGGCGGCGACGCCGTGCGCAACCGGCGGCTCGACAGCGACGCCGCCGCGGTGCAGGTGATGACCGTCTGGGTGGCCAAGGGCCTGCAGTTCCCGGTCGTCTACCTGCCCTTCGCGTTCAACCGCAACGTCCAGCAGCGCGAGAGCGTGCTGCACCACGAGGGCGACCAGCGCTGCCTCGACGTCGGCGGGTCGCGGCCCGGCTCCCGCGAGGTCGAGGCCCGCGGTCGCTCCGAGGAGGCCGGCGACGCCACCCGCCTGACCTACGTGGCGCTGACCCGCGCCCAGTCGCAGGTCGTGGCCTGGTGGGCTCCGTCGTACGACGAGCCGAACGGCGGGCTCTCCCGCCTGCTGCGCGACCGCCGGCCCGGTCAGGGCGAGGTCCCCGAGCGGCTGTCCGAGAAGCCGGCCGACACCGACGTGCTGGCCCAGCTCCGGTCGTGGCAGTCGGTCGGGGGCCCGACCGTCGAGCAGTCCCTGGTCGCCGCGCCGCCGGCCGTGCCGCTGCCCACCGACGTCGGCCGGCTCGGGGTGCGGCGCTTCACCCGCCCGATCGACACCGGGTGGCGGCGCACGTCGTACTCCGGGCTCGTCCGCGCGGCCGAGGAGGC
>JBBSKO010000042.1:0-13406 GCA_038256225.1 Propionibacteriales bacterium
ACGGTCGCCGGGCAGCAGATCACCATCGAGATCGAGCGCGCGATGGACGAGGCCGTCACCGAGCGGTTCTGGCGCCTCTACCTCGAGACGTTCACCCCGATGGCCGTGGTCGCCGTCGCCCGCCAGGTCCTGCACCGCGAGGAGTTCGTGGAGGAGATGGCGGACCCGCGGGTGATGAAGTACGTCGCCCGCGACGCCACGGGCGAGGTCGTCGGCCTCACCACGCTGACCCGCGACCTCGAGACGGTGCCGTGGATCAGCCCGCAGTACTTCGCCGCCCGCTATCCCGAGCACACCGCCCGGGACACCGTGTTCTACCTCGGCTTCACCCTCGTCACGCCCGAGCAGCGCCGCTCGAAGGTGTTCCAGGCCATGATCGAGGAGGTGATCGGCCACGTCCGGGACGCCCGCGGCGTGTGCGGGTGGGACGTCTGCGCCTACAACGAGCAGGTCCTGGGCTTCTCCACCATGATCACCTCGCTCCTGAACAGCCACGCCGCCTGCACCGTCGAGGCGATCGACACGCAGCTCTACTCCGCGGTTGAGATGCACGGGCCGCGGGTGCTGTAGGGCCGGGCCGGCGAGCATGGTGCCGGGGGTATCGTCGCGGGCAGCAGCCGACCGGGGTCTGCCCCAGGCCGAGGAGGACGCGATGCCGACCGTGCTCGTGGTGGACGACGACGAGGACGTCCGTGTCGTGACGTTGATCTCGCTGGCGCGGGTCGGCGGGTGGACCGTCCTGGAGGCCGCCCGCGGTCGCGAGGCGATCGACATCGCCCGCGAGCAGCAGCCCGACGCCATCCTGCTCGACCTGATGATGCCCGACATGGACGGCATCACGACCTTCGGCCATCTCCAGGACGACCCGGCCACCCGCGACATCCAGGTGATCCTGCTGACCGCCAAGAGCCGGGTCGGCCCCCGGCAGCCCTGGGACGGGCTCGCCGTGGCCGGGGTGCTGTCCAAGCCGTTCAGCCCGATGGACCTGCCCGGGCAGGTCGCCGCCCTGCTCGGGTGGGAGGTCCCGCGACCCTGAACGGGCCGTCACCCAGGGTCTCCTAGGCTTCGGTCGTGCCAACCCTCACCGCCGCCCTGCTGACCGCTGCCGCGGGCGGGGGCGACGACCCGGCCGAGCTCGACGGGGTGGCCGGATGGGCCGTCGACGTGATGGAGCAGCTCGGCGCCTTCGGTGCCGGGCTGCTCATCGCGCTGGAGAACCTGTTCCCGCCGCTGCCCAGCGAGCTGATCCTGCCCGTCGCCGGCTTCACCGCCAGCCAGGGCAGCCTCTCCCTGACCGGCGCCATCGTCTGGACCACCGTCGGCTCGCTGGCCGGTGCCCTGATCCTGTACTGGCTCGGCGCGGCCCTCGGCCGGGACCGGACCTTCGCGATCTGGCAGCGCCTGCCGCTGGTCGACGACCACGACTTCCTGCGCACGGAGGCGTGGTTCGCCAAGCACGGTCGGTGGGCGGTCTTCCTGGGTCGGATGATCCCCATCTTCCGCAGCCTGATCTCGGTGCCGGCGGGCGTGGAGCGGATGCCGTTGCCCCTCTTCATGCTGCTCACCACCGTGGGCAGCCTGATCTGGAACACCACCTTCATCCTCGCCGGCTACCTGCTCGGCGAGCAGTGGTTCCGCGTGGAGCCCGTCGTCGGCTGGCTCCAGCGGATCGTCATCGTCGTCGTCGTGCTCGCCGCGATCGTGTGGGTCGTCAAGCGGCTGCGCCGTCCGATGACCCCCGCCTGACCCGCCCCCGCAGCCCGACCGCGACGTCGAGGACCAGGAACGCCAGCAGGCTCGCCCCCAGCACCGGCAGGGCCCAGCCCACCGCCACCGCGCCGACC
The DNA here is from genome assembly GCA_038256225.1 of Propionibacteriales bacterium. Classification (GTDB taxonomy): domain Bacteria; phylum Actinomycetota; class Actinomycetes; order Propionibacteriales; family Nocardioidaceae; genus Nocardioides. Next base: position 1,845 of record JBBSKO010000042.1, read on the forward strand.
ACCAGGACCCCGGTGGCCACCGGCGGCAGGGAGCGCCAGGCCCCGCGGCGTACGGGTCGGCCCATCCGCAGCCGGTGGCCCCGCGTGGGTCGCCGCTGCCACCACATCCGGTAGCCGGTCAGGATCATCGCGACCAGGACGCCGGCCAGCGCGAGCAGCGCGACCTGGCTGACCCATCCGAACAGCAGGCCCATGTGGAGGTCAATGCCCCAGCGCGCCAGCTTGGCCACGACCGGGTAGTCGTCGAAGCGGACCACGTCGGCGACCTCGCCGGACGCCGGGTCGATCGCGGCGGCGTCGGCCTGCGTCGGCCACGACGTGTCCAGCTCCTGCACGACGTAGGTGCCCGTCGCGCCGGTCGGCCCGGCGACCTCCACCGGTCCGACCAGGTCGGCGGCGCGCGCCGCGTCCAGCGCGCCCTGGTAGCCGACACCGGGGGAGTCGCCGAGCGGTGCGGCCCCGGCCGTGCCCCCGTGCCCCTCGTGGCCCTCGTGGCCCTCGGCGTCGGCCTGCGCGCCGCCCAGGTCGGCCACCACCTGGGGGGTGTCCCAGCTCAGGGCGCTGCGCAGCTCGGTCACGTGGGCGCCGGCGTAGGTCGACCAGGTCAGACCGGTGGCGGCGAGCATGGCCAGGCCCAGGAAGGCCCAGGTGCCCATCGCGCCGTGCCACGACCGGGTGCGGCGACGGGCGCTGCCGTCGCGACGAGGACGCCACCGGGAGCCGTCGCGGCGCCCGGTCCACCACAGCAGCAGCCCGGCCAGGGCGACGACGCCCAGCCAGGAGGCGGCCAGCTCGGAGTAGAGCCGCCCGGGCTCACCGAGGTGGAGGTGGCGGTGCAGCTCGCTGATCCAGGTGCGCACCGGCAGCGAGCCCGAGGACCCGTACGTCGTCTCCTGGCCCAGCACCTCGCCGTCGACCGGGTCGACGAAGACGGCCAGTCGTCGGCTCTCGGTGGTCTCCCCGGCGTCGAGCAGGACGCGGGTGGTCGCCCCCTCGCCGTCGGCCGGGCGGACGGCGAGCAGCGGCAGGTCGGGCACGGTCTCCCGGGCGGCCGTGACCTGCTCGTCGAGCGGCAGGGCGGGCCCGCGGGCGTCGGTGGTGAGCACGTCGGCGTGCACGACGCGCTCGATCTGGGGGCTCACGGCGTAGAGACCGCCGCTGACCGCGGCGACCAGCAGGAACGGCGCCACCAGGACGGCGGCGTAGAAGTGCAGGCGCAGCAGCAGGGGTCGCAGGCTGCGGCGTGGGACGGGGCCCGGTGACGGGTCCGGTCCTGGGTCCGGGGCGTGGTCCGGGTCGGTGGTGCGGGGGGTCGCGGGGGTGGTCGTCACGACGGCCTCTCGGTCGGGCGCGCAGGTGCGCGCAGCGGCCCGGCGGTGGCCGGGCAGGCGACCGTCAGGCGGGCTGGGGTGTGGGGTGCAGGGAGATGGCGGGTGTGCGTGACCCGGGCGGGGCCCGCGGGCCGGCCGGCGCCGACGCGTCCGGCGGGCAGGGGCGCCGTACGACCGGGGCCGGCTGCGGGTGACGGATCACCGGGCGGGGTGCGGCGGGCGCGGGTGGCGGGACCAGTCGAGCCAGGGTCGCCCGGACGAGGGTGCGGACCGCGTGGTCGGCGCGCAGGGCCAGCAGGGTGGTGAGTAGCGCGACCAGCAGGTGGCCGCCGAGCATCGTGGCGCCGCCGTCCAGCAGGCCGTGCCCGCCCTGGCCGGTCATCCCGGTCATCCCGGTCATCCCCTCGTGGGTGGCCGCGGGCGAGGGGGCCAGCGACAGCAGGGCGTGCCCGGCCGCCTGCACCGTCACGGCGCCGGTGAGGACGCGGGCAGGGGTCGGCCGACGGGCGAGGACCGGACCGCAGGCGAGACCGAGGGCGGTCAGCAGCAGGGCGGGGCCGGTGCCGACCGCGTGACCGGCGGCGCCGGCGTGGGCCAGCACCGCGCCGAGGCCGCAGACGAGCCCGAGCACGCTCGCGCGCAGGGCGTCCGAGGTGACCACGGCGGCAGCCTACGGCCGCGCGGGGCCGGCTGCCGGGCGGCGCCGGACGTGGTGGCGGGCCGGCGACGCCGGACGCTGTGGGCCCTCAACGCCGACGCGTCCCTGGGTGGGCGTCGCAGCGACCGCTGACCCCACCGGCACGCAGTCGTGGGTGCGAGCCCGGTCCAGGGGCCGCGCCGCGGCACACGACCCACCCGGCCGGCCCGGGTCAGATCCAGCGTCAGATCCAGCGGGCGAACCACATCCGGTCCAGCCACTCCCCGCGGGTGAGCAGCTGGTCGGTCCACAGCGGCCAGAACCACGCCGCGTTGAGCACCACCAGGACCAGGAACGACCCGGCCACGACCACCCCGACCGTGCGCCTGCGGGCGCTCGCGCCCGGCGGCCCGACCAGCCGGCCCAGGCACAGCACGATCGCCAGCACCAGGAACGGCAGCATCGCGACGGCGTAGAACAAGAAGATCGGGCGGTCGTCGTACTGCAGCCACGGCAGCCAGGTCGCCAGCGCCCCGACCACCGCCAGCTGCGCGCGCCAGTCCCGTCTTCCCAGCCACAGCGCGACCGCCCCGAGCAGCGCCACCAGGCCGCCCCACCAGATCACCGGGGTGCCGATCAGGAGTACCTGGCGCAGGCAGTCGCTGCCCGCGGGTGCGGTGCACCCGTCGGTGCCCGGCGCGATGTCGGTGTCGGCGGAGATGCCGACCGGTCGGTTGAGCAGCGGCCAGCCCAGCGGGTCCGAGGCGTAGGTGTGCGTCGAGCAGTTCAGGTAGTGGGCGTGGAAGGTGTAGACGTCCTGGTGGTAGTACCAGAGCGAGCGCAGCGACTGCACGAGCTCGCCGGGGCCGCTGGCGTCCGGCTCGGACGCGGTCGGCCACGACCCCGTCTCCGCCTCCTCGTTGTCGGTCTCGCCGTCGACGCAGGGCCCCTCGGCCACGAAGCGGGTGTACTGCGTCGAGGAGAGCGACTCCTCGTACGCCGCGGCGTTGGCCAGCCAGCCCCCCCAGGTCGCGACGTAGACGACCGCGGCGACCCCGACCAGGTGCACGAAGGCGGGCAGCCCGTCGACGACGGCCGAGCGCAGCCGCGCCCGGCGTACTCCCGCGGAGCGGCGCGCGCCGGCGCTCCAGAGCCAGACCAGGACGCCGAAGGCGGCCAGCGGGAAGGCCGCGGTCCACTTCGTGCCGAGCGCCAGGCCCCACACCACGCCGCCGGTGAGCAGCCACGGCCGCCACAGCAGCGCCCGTACGGGGCCCCAGCCGCCGCGGACGGGCGCACCACCGGTGGCGCGGGCCAGCCGGGCGCGGAACCACGCCCGGTCGTTGACCACGCAGGCCACGCCGCAGAGCAGGAAGAGCGCCAGGAAGATGTCGAGCAGACCCAGCCGGGACAGCACGAGGTGGACCCCGTCGAGCATCAGCAGCAGCCCGGCCAGGCAGCCGAGCAGCGTCGACCCGGTCAGCCGCCTCGCCAGCCGGCACATCACCAGCACCATGAGCGCCCCGGCGACCGCGGCGGAGACCCGCCAGCCGAAGGGGTCCATCCCGAAGGCCTTCTCGCCGAGCGCGATCAGCCACTTGCCGACCTCCGGGTGGACGATCATCGACGGGTCGTCGGTCCAGAGCCCGGTGGTGGTGCCGTCCAGGACCTGCTCGTCGGCGCCGTCGACGTAGCCACGGACGTAGCCGTGGTTGAGCATCGACCACGCGTCCTTGGCGTAGTAGGTCTCGTCGAAGGCGAACGAGCGCGGGGAGCCGAGGTCCCACAACCGCATGACCAGCGCCAGCAGGGTGACGCCGAGCGGGGCGCCCCAGCCGATCCACCGGCTCTCCCGGCGCGGCGGCGCCGTGGCGGGGGAGCCCGGTCCGGGCGGGGGCGGCGTCGGGCGCGGCGCGGTCAGCGTGCCCCCGGTCGTCACGCCGGGGAACTCTACGTCGCGGCCGCACGGCATGATCGGCCCATGAGTCCGTCGAGCTCCTCGAGCCCCCCGACCAGCGCCGCCGGGGGCCACGAGGCGCCGGACGCCGGCGTGCTGGTGCTGGCCGCCACCCCGATCGGCCGGGTCGAGGACGCTCCGCCCCGCCTGGTCTCGGAGCTGGCGACCGCCGACGTCGTGGCGGCCGAGGACACCCGCCGGCTGCGGCGTCTCACCGGCGCGCTCGGGGTCGAGCCGACCGGGCGCGTGGTGTCGTACTTCGAGGGCAACGAGCAGGCCCGGACCCCGGTGCTGCTCGAGGCCCTGCTGGCCGGGCAGCGGGTGCTGCTGGTGACCGACGCGGGCATGCCGTCGGTCTCCGACCCGGGCTACCGGCTGACCGCCGCGGCCGTCGAGGCCGGGGTCCGGGTCACCGCGGTGCCCGGCCCGAGCGCGGTGCTGACCGCCCTGGCGGTCTCCGGGCTGCCGGTCGACCGGTTCTGCTTCGAGGGGTTCCTGCCGCGCAAGGCCGGGGAGCGCTCGCGACGCCTCGACGCGCTGGGCGCCGAGGAGCGCACGATGGTGTTCTTCGAGGCGCCGCACCGCACCGAGACCGCCCTGCGGGCGATGGCGCTCGCCTGGGGCGAGGACCGGCGCGGGGCGGTCTGCCGCGAGCTGACCAAGACCTACGAGGAGGTCCGCCGCGGCGGGCTCGGGGAGCTGGCGGACTGGGCCGCGGACGGCGTCCGGGGCGAGGTCACCCTGGTCGTCGAGGGCGCCGCGCCGGTGGCCGCGGTGGCCTCCGACCCGGCCTCCCTGCTGGCCGCGGTGGTGGTGCGCGAGGATGCCGGGATGAGGCGCAAGGACGCGGTCGTCGAGGTCGCCCGGCTCGCCGGGGTGCCCAAGCGGGAGGTCTACGACCTCGCGCACGGGGTGCACGAGGTGGAGGGTGCCGACGGCGTGAGCGGGGAGGACGGGGCATGAGCGCGCTGGACGGACGGATCACCGAGGTCGCGGTCGGCGCGCCGGCCGACGGGCTGGTGCTCGACGTCGACGACCAGGGCCCGCCCGACGGCGACGTGGTCGTGCTGCTGCACGGCTTCCCCGAGCGGGCCACCTGCTGGCGCGACGTGGTCCCGCTGCTGCACGCCGCCGGGCTGCGCACCCTGGCCGTCGACCAGCGCGGCTACAGCCCGCGGGCCAGGCCCGGCCGGCGACGCGACTACCGCGCCGGCCTGCTGCGCGACGACGTCGTGTCGGTGGTCGAGGCCGCCGTCGACCGGGTCGGCCCGGACCGTCGGGTGCACCTGGTCGGGCACGACTGGGGCGCGGTCGTGGCCTGGCTGGTCGCCGCCGAGCGGCCCGAGCTGCTGGCGACCCTGACGACCTTCTCGGTGCCGCACCCCGGGGCGTACCTGCGGGCCGGCGTGCGCTCCCAGCAGCTGCTCCGCTCCTGGTACATGGCCGCGTTCAACGTGCCCGGCCTGGCCGAGCGGATGGCGCAGCGTCCCGGTGGCCGCTTCGAGGAGCTGCTGGCCCGGACCGGGATGACCGGCCCCGATCTCGCCCGCTTCCGGGCCGAGGTCGTCGAGGACGGCGCCCTGCCCGGTGGGCTGGGGTGGTACCGCGCGCTGGCGCTGTCGGCCGGTGCGATGGGCGCCGGTCGGGTCCGGGTGCCGACGACGTTCGTCTGGAGCGACGGCGACACCGCCATCGACCGGTGGGGCGCGGAGCACTGCGGCGACTTCGTCCGCGCCGAGTACGAGCTCGTCGTGCTGACCGGCGTCACGCACTGGATCCCCACGCAGGCCCCCGCGGCGGCCGCCGAGGCGGTCCTGGACCGGGTCGCGAGCCTCGGGTGAGCGGTCCGACGCGCGCCCGGTCGGCGACGCAGGAGTCCGGCCACTCCCGGGACCGCGGACGCCCGTCGGCCCCCGAGCCGCTGCCGCACCCGGTCGTGGACAACCACTGCCACCTCGACATCGCCGACGGCGACTGGCTGCCCACCGAGGAGGCCCTCGCCGCCTCCGCCGCGGTCGGCGTCCCGCGGATCGTCCAGATCGGCTGCGACCTGCCCGGCGCCCGCTGGGCGGTCGAGGCCGCCGCGACCCACGACGCGCTGGTGGCCGGGGTCGCGCTGCACCCGAACGAGGCGCCGCGGCTGGCGGCCGAGGGCCTGCTCGACGAGGCGATGGCCGAGATCGAGCGGCTCGCCGGAGCCCACGACAAGGTGCGCGCGGTGGGGGAGACCGGCCTGGACTTCTTCCGCACCGGCGAGGACGGCCGCGAGGCGCAGGTGGAGAGCTTCCGCAGGCACGTCGACCTGGCCAAGCGGCTCGACAAGACGCTGGTCATCCACGACCGCGACGCCCACGAAGAGGTGCTGCGGGTCGTCGTCGAGGAGGGCGCCCCGCCGCGGTGGGTGATGCACTGCTTCTCCGGCGACGCCGACGTGGCCCGCCGCTGCCTCGACCTGGGGGCGTACCTGTCCTTCTCGGGCACGGTCACCTTCAAGAACGCCCGCGAGGTGCGGGAGGCGCTGGTCGTCGCGCCCCGCGACCGGGTGCTGGTGGAGACCGACGCGCCGTACCTCACCCCCACCCCCCACCGGGGCCGCCCCAACGCCTCCTACCTGGTGCCGCTGACGGTGCGCTCGATGGCCGCGACCCGGGGCGACGACCTCGCCGAGCTGTGCGCGGCGATCGACGCCAACACCGAGGCCGCGTTCGGTGGGGCGTGGTGAGCTGCCGTAACAGCGCAATTGCGTCGTTGCTGCAGGGTTACCCGTCGGTAATCGGTCATCACCGCGCAATTGCGCCGTTCCGACCGTGAGGGTCGCGTCACACGCAGACCGCCACACCCCAGGTCAGGACGAGTCCTAGGTCCCGACCGGGCCGCGAATGTTTGCCAATCCGTGACTTCGGATGTTCTGGTGGATCAGACGGCCGGTCCTCGGACCGGCCCGTCCAGCGCCGTGACCGTGTCCGCGCCTCGTGTTCGCCCCCGGGTGGACGAGCGCTGACCGCCGCGCGCAGGACGGGCACCGGGACAGCGATCCGGGACGTCATGACCGCGTCCCCGAGACCCCAGGGAGAGATGTGCAGGCGAACTCGTCCAGCACCCCGCCCGAGCCCACCCCCACCCAGCCCGACTCCGCCGCACCAGCCCCCGCCGGCCGCCTCGCGCGGACCCTGCGCAGCCGCTGGCTGCTCGGCGGCCTGGTCGCCCTGACCGCCGCCGCGGTCGCCGGCACCACCGTCGCCTACGCCTCCATGAGCACCACCGTGGACCTCTCGGTCGACGGTGAGCAGCGCGAGGTCACCGCCATGGCCAGCACCGTCGGCGAGGTCCTCGAGTCCGAGGGCGTCGAGGTCGGCCCGCGCGACATCGTCGCCCCCTCGGCCGACGAGGAGATCGAGGAGGGCACCGCGATCACCGTGCGGTACGCCCGGCAGCTCGACCTCGTCGTCGACGGCGAGGAGGAGAGCCACTGGGTCACCGCCACCAGCGTCTCGGACGCCCTGGCCCAGGTCGGCACCGACTACCGCGGCTCCGACCTGTCGACCAGCCGCAGCATGACCATCGGCCGCGACGGCGCCAGCCTGCGGGTGGTCACCCCCAAGAAGCTGACCCTGGCCCTGGCCGGGAAGAAGCCGGTGACCAAGAAGCTGACCGTCCTGGGCGTCTCGGGCGCGCTCAAGCAGATGAAGGTCGACGTCGACAAGAACGACGAGGTCTCCCCGAAACCCGGCCGTCTGCTCGAGGACGGTGACAAGATCGTCTTCACCGACGTGCGGGTGGCCACCGAGCGCGACCGGGACCAGGTCATCGAGGCCGGCACCACCCAGCGCGACGACCCTGACGCGCTCGAGGGCGAGACCAGCACCGTCCGCGCGGCGCGGGACGGCGTGCGCGACGTGACCTACCGCGTGGTCTTCCGCAACGGCGAGGAGGACTCCCGCAAGGTCGTCACCTCCTCGGTCGTGCGTGAGCCGGTCGCCGGCATCGTCGCCGTCGGCACGCGTGAGCCGGAGCCCGAGCCGGAGCCCGAGCCCGAGCCGGAGGCGTCGCCCGCGGCGCCCGCGGCGCCGACCAGCAACTTCGCCGGCGGCAGCACCGTGTGGGACCAGCTCGCGCAGTGCGAGTCCGGCGGCAACTGGGCCATCAACACCGGCAACGGCTACTACGGCGGCCTCCAGTTCAACCTCGGCACCTGGCAGTCGTACGGCGGCACCGGGCTGCCGAGCGCCAACAGCCGCGAGACGCAGATCGCGGTGGCCGAGCGGCTGCGTGCCGCGACCGGCGGCTACGGCTCCTGGCCGAGCTGCTCGTCGTCCCTGGGGCTGCCCCAGTGACGCGTGCCCGCCGGCACTAGCCTCACCCGCATGACCACACCGCCCGCCGGGCCGAGACTCCTCGGCCCGGCGGAGGTGCGTCAGCTCGCCGACCGGCTCGACCTGCGCCCCACCAAGCAGCGCGGCCAGAACTTCGTGATCGACCCCAACACGGTGCGTCGCATCGTGCGCGAGGCCGGGGTCGGCCCCGACGACGTGGTGGTCGAGGTCGGCCCGGGCCTGGGGTCGCTGACCCTGGCCCTGCTCGACGTCGTGCGCCACGTGGTGGCCGTCGAGCTCGACGACCGCCTCGCCGGCCTGCTGGCCGAGACGGTCGCCGACCGGGCGCCCGACCACGCCGACCGGCTCGCGGTCGTCCATGCCGACGCGCTGCGGGTCGACGCCCTGCCCGGCCCGCCGCCGACGGCGCTGGTGGCCAACCTGCCCTACAACGTCTCCGTGCCGGTCCTGCTGCACCTGCTGGCGCTGCTGCCGAGCCTGGAGAAGGGCCTGGTGATGGTCCAGGCCGAGGTCGCCGACCGGCTGGCGGCGCGCCCGGGCTCCAAGGCGTACGGCGTCCCGTCGGTCAAGGCCGCGTGGTACGCCGACGTCCGCCGCGCCGGGTCCGTCGGGCGGTCGGTCTTCTGGCCCGCGCCCAACGTCGACTCGGGCCTGGTGGCCTGGACCCGGCGCCACCCGCCGGCCACCACCGCCACGCGGCAGCAGGTCTTCGCCGTCGTCGACGCCGCCTTCGCCCAGCGGCGCAAGGCGCTGCGCGGGGCGCTGCGCCCGCTCACCGAGGCGGCCGGCCGCGACGCCGGCGACCTCGACCGCGCGCTACGGGGGGCCGGCGTCGACCCGCTCGCCCGCGGCGAGCAGCTCGAGGTGGGCACCTTCGCGGCCCTGGCCGAAGGTCTCCTGGGCACCCCTCGCCCGGCAGACCACCCCTGAGGCGTCGGGCGGGCTGACACCCTGGAGGCATCAGCCCGACCGCTCGCCCCCGTGCCCGGACCTTGCGCGGCCTCCACCCCCACTTCCTTTCCTGCACGCCCCTGCCCGATGGAGCCGCCCCGTGACCCGCCCCGTGACGCGCCACGTCCCCGACCACGTCGAGGGCGCGATCACCGTGCGTTCCGCCGCCAAGATCAACCTGCACCTCGGCGTGGGCGCGCGGCGGGCCGACGGCTACCACGCCCTGGCCACCGTCTTCCACGCCGTCGGTCTCTACGACGACCTGGTGGTGACGCCCGCGGAGCAGTGGAAGCTGACCCTGACCGCGGCCGGCCACGTCGACACCGACCAGGTGCCCGGCGGTGACGACAACATCGTCGCCTGCGCGGCCGCGCTGCTCACCAAACGCGCCGCCGGCCGCGTCCGGGGTCGCTCGGCGCACGTCCACATCACCAAGGAGATCCCCGTGGCCGGCGGGATGGCCGGCGGCTCGGCGGACGCCGCGGCGGCCTTGGTGGCCCTGGACCGGCTGTGGGGCCTGCACACCAGCGACGACGACTTGCTCGCGCTGGCCGGCGAGCTGGGCAGCGACGTCCCGTTCGCGCTGGTCGGCGGCACAGCGCTCGGCACCGGTCGCGGCGAGGTCGTGGACCCGGTCCCCGACGAGGGGCCCTGGTGGTGGGTGGTGGTGCCGAGCGAGGACGGGCTGTCCACGCCCGACGTCTACGCCCACTTCGACCGGCTGCGCCCGGACGCGGCGGCCGAGCCGGCGTACCCGACCGAGCTGATCGCCGCACTCGCCGCGCGCGACGCCGTACGCCTCGGGGCGGCGCTGCACAACGACCTGCAGGAGGCCGCCTGCGACCTGCGTCCCGAGCTCGGCGACGTGATCGCCGCCGGTGAGGCCGCTGGCGCGGTGCGCGGCATCCTGTCCGGGTCCGGGCCGACCTGCGTGTTCCTGTGCACCTCCGGCGACCACGCCCGCGACGTCGCGGCCACCCTGGCCGCCGACCACCCCGTCGTCCTCGTGGCCAACGGACCGGTGGCCGGCACCCACCTGCTCGAGTACGCCTGATGGAATGCCCCTGATGGCTTCCGACAACCTGCTCAACCTGGAACGTGTCTCCAAGTCCTACGGCGTGCGCCCGCTGCTGGCCGACGTCTCCCTCGGGGTGCTGGCCGGCGAGCGGATCGGCATCGTGGGGCGCAACGGGGACGGCAAGACCACGCTGCTCGAGGTGATGACCGCCCGCGAGGAGCCCGACGAGGGACGGGTCTCGCGGCGCCGCGGCCTGCACACCGGGTACCTGCACCAGGGCGACGAGCTCGACGAGGGCGCCACCGTCCGCGAGGTGGTCCTCGGTGGGCGCGCCGACCACGAGTGGGCCGCCGACTCCCGCACCCGTGAGGTCGTCGAGGTGCTGCTGGCCGGGGTGTCGCTGGACCGCATGGTCCAGGGCCTCTCCGGGGGGGAGCGCCGCCGCTGCGCGCTGGCCGCGCTGCTGCTCGACGAGCACGACCTGCTGGTCCTCGACGAGCCCACCAACCACCTCGACGTCGAGGCGGTGGCGTGGCTGGCGGCCCACCTGGCCCGTCGCAGCTCCGCGCTCGTCGTGGTCACCCACGACCGCTGGTTCCTCGACGAGGTCTGCCAGTGGACCTGGGAGGTCCACGACGGCGTCATCGACGTCTACGAGGGCGGGTACGCCGCGTTCGTGCTGAGCAAGGCCGAGCGTTCCCGTCAGGCCGCCTCGGCCGAGCAGCGCCGGCAGAACCTGGTCCGCAAGGAGCTGGCCTGGCTGCGCCGCGGCGCGCCGGCCCGGACGTCGAAGCCGAAGTTCCGCATCGACGCCGCCACCGTGCTGATCGAGGACGAGCCGCCGCCGCGCGACACCCTGGCCCTGCAGCGCTTCGCCGCCCAGCGACTCGGCAAGGACGTGATCGACGTCGAGGACGTCGACCTCGCCCGCGGCGAGAAGCAGCTGCTGCGGGGCGCGACCTGGCGGATCGGGCCCGGGGAGCGGATCGGGGTGGTCGGCGTCAACGGCGCCGGCAAGACCTCGGTGCTGCACCTGATCGCCGGCTCGCTGGCGCCGCAGCAGGGCACGGTGCGTCACGGACGCACGGTCTCGCTGCAGCACCTCACCCAGCACGTCGACGACCTCCCGGCAGCCGACCGGGTGCTCGACACCATCGAGGCCACCGCGCGCGTGACCAGGACCGCTGACGGCGAGATCACCGCGTCCTCGATGCTCGAGCGGTTCGGCTTCACCGGCGACAAGCTCACCGCCCGCATCGGCGACCTCTCCGGCGGGGAGCGGCGCCGCTTCCAGCTGCTGCGGCTGCTGCTCAGCGAGCCCAACGTGCTGCTGC
>JBBSKO010000043.1:0-13347 GCA_038256225.1 Propionibacteriales bacterium
GACGTAGAGCGGGTCCCCGGCGAGGCCGACGACGACCGCGTCCTCCTCCGGCTGCCCGAACTCGTCGAGCTCGCCGGTGAGGACGCCGTAGGAGGGCTCGTCGCCCGTGGTGAATCTGACGATGCGCACCTGGGGACCCTATCCGGGTCCGGCCGGGGTCTAGCCTGGCGGTGTGGGCGAGCAGGTGCTGGACGAGACGACCTGGCGAGCCCGGACCGCCACGCACGAGGCGCGGATCGAGGCGTACGTCGGCCCGCACCTCGCCCGCCGCGACGCCGGCGTGAAGCACCCGGTGCACGACTTCCTCTTCGGCTACTACTCCCAGCGCCCCGCGCAGCTGCGGCGCTGGCACCCCGGTCACGGCACGGCGCTCGCAGGCGGGGCCGCCTCCCACGGCGGGCTCAAGGGCTACGAGGCGACCGACGACGGCCGCGCGCGGGTCACCGACGCGCACGTCGCGGGCCAGCAGGTCCTGCTGACCACGCTGCGGCGCCTGCTCGCGGCGACCGCCGCGCGCCCGGCGTCGTACGGGTGCTTCGGGCTGCACGAGTGGGCGATGGTCTACCGCCTCGCCGACGACGAGACGCGGCACGCGGACTGGCCGTTGCGTCTCGGTCCGGCCGGCACCGACACGGTCGTCGAGCAGCACCGGATCACCTGCACGCACTTCGACGCGTTCCGCTTCTTCACCCCGCCCGCGCGACCGCTCAACACGCTGGCCCCGGCCGCCGACGACCGGCCCGCCTTCGAGCAGCCGGGGTGCCTGCACGCCGGGATGGACCTCTACAAGCACGCCTTCCGGCTCAGCCCGATGATCTGCTCCGACCTGGTCGCGGACTGCTTCGAGCTGGCGTGGGACGTGCGGCAGCTCGACATGCGCGCCGCGCCCTACGACCTCGCCGACCTGGGCTTCGAACCGGTGCGGATCGAGACCGCCGACGGCAAGCGGGAGTACGCCGCCGCGCAGGCGGCGCTCGCCGAGCGCGGGGCACCCCTGCGCGCCCGCCTGGTCAGCGAGTGCGACCGCCTCCTCGCCTCCTGACCCCCACCCGCCGAGATGACGCTTCCGGACAGCCGAGATGACGCTCGCGGCGCGTCGAGGTGACGGTTCCGGACAGGCAGGAGCCCCGGTGGTCGAGGAGCGAGCGAAGCGAGCGTCACGAGACCAGGCCTCGTCGGCTTATGTCCGTCGGTGGAAGGTGACCTTGTTGTCGGCGTGGACCTTCATGTCGTAGGTCGGGTCGTGGGCTCTGGCGTGGTGGTGGGGACAGAGGAGGCGTCCGTCCTCGATGTCTGTTTTGCCGCCCTTCGAGAACATCGTGTCGTGGTGGGCGTGGCACAACCCTGGTGGCCAGTCGCACTCTGTGGCGGTGCAGTGGGTGTCGCGGGCGTGCATCGCGTAGGTCTGGGCCGCGGTGAACGCCCGCTTCGCGCGTCCTTGGTGCAGAACCTCGCCCTTGCCGCCCAGGACGACGGGGATGATCCGTGCCTCGCACGCCAGCCGCATCGCTTGGGCGGCGGTCATCTCGGTCCCGTCGTCCAACGTCGCGGTCCCGAGCCCTGTCTTGGGGAGCTCGAGGGTGGTGGTGACGATGAAGGTGCCGTCGGTGCGGCCGAGCTTGGGGGCGTCCTTGCGGGGGTAGTTCTCGATCAGCTCGCAGAACGCCTCACCGAGCTTCTGGGGTGACGGCCGGCCTCTAACCCACTCCCGCTTCTCACCGGACTCATCAGCGGTGCAGTTGACGTGGCCGGGAGCGGCGAACCCGTGGAGGAGCTTCTGCAGCATCCGGCCTTGGACCTCGGGGATGGTGAACCGGCCGTGCGCGGTGCCGTGGCCGTCGAACGACAGGGTGAACCGGCGTTTCTGCGCGGCCCTCGCCTCGGCTGCTTCGAGCCTTCTGCGGTCGATCTCCTCGCCGACCTGGGGTGCGATCAGGGTCAGGATGTGCGCCCCGAGCTGCTTCAACTCCTGGGGGTCGAAGTTCGCGGCGTAGGCGACCAACGCCTCCTCGGCCTGGTCGAGGAGCTTCTGGTCGAGGTCCCCGGGCAGGTCCTCCAACACGTTCACCACCACGCGGACCTGATCCGGGTTCATGGTCCCGGCCGCGAGGGCGTCGCGGACCTTGGTCCACCTGGTCTCGAGAGCGGTGGCCAACCTGACCTGGGCGGCGGACACGTTCTTGGGTGACCGGGTCGCGTTCGCGGCCCAGACGCCGGTCGAGGTGCAGCCGGTGTCGGCGCCGACCTGGACCTGATCGGCGTGGGCCAGGACGGCGTACTCGTAGGCCGCCAGGCGCGACTTCAGGTCGGCCAGGGCCACGATCGTGTCCCTGGTGGTCGCGGCGTCCAACGCGAACAGAGGCCGCTCCGCCAACGCCGTCACGGAGGCCGACAGCGCGCGGACACCGGCCGGGACGGGGTGCCCGGTGGCGGTGTCCTCGTCGGTGGCCATGGATCAATCCAAGCACTCGCCACCGACAGCCCTCGGCTGTTTCCACAGGTCAGGAGCGGTTATCCCCACCCATTACACCTACATTCGATCAAACGTTCAGTAACAGCTATCGCGGTCCGAATCCGGCTTCATCGTGCTCGGCGAGGCGTTGCCCAGGGGGAAGACCGCGACCGTCTCCGTATTCACGCGCGGCGACCACGACCGACGCCCCGGACGGGTGGTCGACCCGTCAGCTCGGCGCGACGGCCTACGACCTGCGGCGCGACACCTCGTCGCGCCAAGCTCGCCGGCACGGCGTTCGAGCGCTGCACGACCCGGCCGTGGCGGGTTCTCGGCGGGCAGTGGCGCGGGGTGTCGCTCCGCGGGGCCGACCTCACCCGCCTCGACCTCAGCGGGCTGGACCTCGCCGACGCCGACCTGGCCCTGGCCGACCTGCAGGGCGCGGTCCTGCGGGGGCCGTGCTGACCGGGGCCGACCTCCGGGAGGCCGACCTGCGCGGCACGGACCTGCGCGGGGCGGTGCTCGACGGGGTCGACCTCGCGGCGGCCCGCCTCGGGCGGACCCTGATCGACCTCGGCGGCGCGGTCCTGCTGGCCGAGGCGTCAAGAGCGGTCGTCGACCTCGACCCGGACGGGGGTTTCGGGGCGTCCCACCGAGGCGCGTAGCGCGATGCCGTCGACGACGAGACCGAGCCCCACGGCGAAGTCGGACCCCGGTCGCGGGGCGTCGGCGATCGCTCCCGCGGCGCCGGCCTGCAGGTGCGTCTGCTCGTCGAGGGTGTGGCCGAGCACGAAGTGCTGCAAGGTCCGGGCGGCCGTCGGCGCGAGCCCGGCGGGCAGGCCGGCGTCGTCGAGGACGGTGACCAGGTCGGCGTACGGCCGGTCGGCGCCGAGCCCGAACGCGACCACGGTGGAGACCAGCTCGGCGGCGTCGCGGTAGGCCAGCAGCGCCTCCCGCAGGCAGCCGGCGACGTCGACCAGGCGGGCCGGCCACGTCGCGGGCGCACCGACCACGTCGGCGCGCGGACCGCGGCGCAGCACCTCGTCGGCCACCGCGGCCAGCAGCACCTGCTTGCTCGGCACGTGGTGGTAGAGCGCGGAGGGCCGCACGTCGAGCTCGGCGGCCAGGCGCCGCATGGTCAGGTCGGCCAGGCCGTGGGCGTCCAGGACCGCGAGCGCGGTCTGCACGACGTCGTCGCGACGGTGCGCCACCAGACCTCCCCTGCTCGACCGGCCCGGCGTTGACCAGACGGTGACCCCACCCTAACCTGAACACCGTTCAGTTCCGGGTCGTACGACCCCGCGAGGATCTAGAGGCCCCCGATGACCAGCACCGACCAGCAGCCCACGCCGACGCGGACGCTCCGCCTCGGCACCACCGACCTCGCCCTCGTCGCGGGCTTCGCCGCCCTGATCGTGGTCTGCGCGGTGCTGCCCGCGATCAACGTGACCGGGATCGTGCCGATCACGCTGCAGACGTTCGGCGTGCTCCTGGCCGGTGCCGTGCTGGGGCCGCTGCGCGGCTTCCTGGCCGTGCTGCTCTACCTCGCGCTGGGACTGGCCGGACTCCCCGTCTTCTCCGGTGGTGCCGCCGGCTTCGGCACCCTGGTCGGGCCGACCGCCGGCTACCTGGTCGGCTTCCCGCTGGCCGCCGCCCTCACCGGCTACCTCGTCACCCGCCTCCCCCGGGGCGCCGCGGCACGCAACGTCCCCCTCGTCTTCCTCTGCGGCCTGGTCGGCAGCGCGGTCTTCATCCACACCCTCGGGATGGCCGGGCTGGTGCTGCGCGCCGACCTGACCTGGGGCCAGGCCTTCGACGTGGACAAGGTGTTCTGGATCGGGGACGTGGTCAAGAACGTCGCGATGGCCCTGGTCGCCACCGCGGTCCACCGCGCCTTCCCCGACCTGCTGCACCGCCGGCGCGCGGCCTGAGCACCGCGACCCCGGCGAGCCGGGTCGACCTGGAGGACGTCACCGTCACGGTGCCGCTGGCCGACGGCGACCTCCCGGTCCTGCACGCCACCTCCCTCGTGCTCGCCGAGCGTCGGATCGCCCTGGTCGGTCCGAACGGCTCCGGTAAGTCGACCCTCGCGCGGCTCCTCAACGGCCTGGTCACCGCCACGACCGGGCGGGTGCTGGTCGACGGGCTGGACGTGGCCAGGCACGGCCGGGAGGTCCGGAGCCGGGTCGGGTTCGTCTTCACCGACCCGGCCGCGCAGCTGGTGATGCCGACCGCCGCCGAGGACGTCGCGCTCTCGCTGCGCCGCACCCACCGCGACAAGGGCGTACGCCGGCGCGCCGCCCTGCAGGTCCTCGCCGACGCCGGCCTGGAGGGTCTGGGCGACCGCAGCGTCCACGGGCTCTCGGGTGGCCAGCGGCAGCTGCTCGCGCTGGCCGGCGTGCTCGCCACCGGTCCCTCCCTGCTCGTGGCCGACGAGCCGACCACCCTGCTCGACCTCGGTAACAGCCGCCGCGTCGGCGACCTGCTGCTCGGCCTGCCCCAGCAGCTGGTGCTGGTCACCCACGACCTCGACCTGGCTGCCCGCTGCGACCGGGCACTGCTGGTCACCGACGGCCGTGTCGTGGCGGACGGCGGGGCCGGCGAGGTCGTCGAGCACTACCGGCGCGTCGCGTGAGCCTGCTGCTCGGGACGCACCGCCCCGGCACCACCTGGCTGCATCGCCTCCCGGCCGGCGCGAAGCTGCTGGGGCTGGTCCTGCTGGGCCTCGTCGTGGTGCTGGTGCGGGGACCGGTGAGCGCCGTCGTCGCACTGGTGGTAGCGGTCGGCCTGGGGGCGTACGCCGGCCTCACCGCCCGCGAGGGGCTGCGGACGCTGCGCGGGCTGCTCCTGGTGGCGGTGCTGCTCGGCGGCTTCCAGGCCTGGAACAACGGATGGGCGCGGGCGGTCGAGTCCGTCGGGGACCTGCTCGCTCTGGTCGTGCTGGCCACCGTGCTGACCCTGACCACGCCCGTCGACGAGGTGCTGGACGCCCTCGTCCGCGCGCTGCGCCCGCTGCGCCGCCTCGGCGTGGACCCCGACCGGGTGGCACTGACCATCTCGCTGGCGCTGCGGGCGATCCCGACCACGGTGGCGATCGCCGAGGAGACCCGTGACGCCGCGCTGGCGCGCGGCCTGGAGCGCAGCCCGCGGGCCCGGCTCGTGCCGCTCGTCGTGCGCGTCGTCTCGCACGCGCGCGCCACCGGCGACGCCCTGCACGCCCGCGGGGTGGGCGACGACTGACCGCGGAGGCTCACCTCCGCCGCAGGTGCGAGGTGTCGCCCAGGTCCACCAGGGTGCGGTTGTGGAAGTAGTCGTCCTCGCGGAGGTGGGTGATGCTCCCTGGCCCGACCCGGAAGGTTGCGTAGGCGAGCGCGGTCCGGGGCAGGCGGAGCCAGTGGGCGACCACGAGGCTGGCCGACCCGCCGTGGGTGACCACGATCCGCGTGGGTGTCGTCGACCCCATGACGACGTCCATCCCCGCGTACACCCGGTCGACCCACTGTCGCTTGGTCTCGGCGCCGGCGAGTCCTTCGTCGTGGTCCAGGCGCTCGCCGTGGGCGGGCGGCGGGACGAACCTCTCCCGGAACCAGGCGTCCGGTCGCCCCTCGCCCTCGCCGTAGGACTTCTCGCGGAGCCCGGACAGGTGCACCGGCTCGACCTCGAGCCGGTCACCGATCGCTCCCGCTGTCTGCCTGGCGCGGCGGAGGTCGGACGTGAACAGGCTCGTCGGCGACTCAGCGACGCGGTCCCGGAGCGCCGCAGCGACGAGGTCGGCGTCCCGGAGTCCTGCGGGGGTGAGCTCGGAGTCGAACCACCCACCCACCCGGTCCGCGAGGTGGTGGGTGGCCTCCGGGTGGGTGACGACGTAGAGGTCGAGCATGTCGCGGATCCTCGCAGCCGGGTCCGTGCCGGGGGTCGACCCGGTCGTGGTGGTCGTCGCGGTCGTCCTCGCGGTCCCCGACTGTGTGCCCGCGACCTAGGCTGGGAGCGTGACCATCGCCCCGGACACCCTCGACCCCGTCGGTGCCGACGAGGTCTATGTCGCCGGGATCGAGCCGCACCCCCGTCCGCGCGGCCGGCGCGTCCTGGAGGCCGCGCTCGACCTGTGGTGCGCGAGCTTCGGGGGCCTGATGGAGCTCAGCAGCGCCGGGGACGTCGTCGTACGCCGGCGGCACGACGACGGCGAGGAGCTCCGCCTGACCGCCGGCCCACCGCAGCACGCGGCCGGGGTGCTCGACGAGGTGCGCAGCGACCTCGCGCGGCTGGACCCGGAGGAGTTTCGCGCCGCCTGGGCGATCGCCTGAGCCGCGACCGACGCGGACGGGCGCGGGCCGACGCGGACGCTCACCAGTCGTCGCCGGCGCGGGGCTCGCAGCGCAGCGGCGACTCGAGGTCGAGCTCCCGCCACCGCTGGGTCGTGGGGAGCACCAGCACGGCCCCGTCCTCGTCGGGCGTCGCCACGTCACCCCCGGGGTGTCGCACCCCGGTCGGGCCTCGCCACGGCACCCACCCCCGGGACGCGTAGAACGGCAGACCCTCGTCGCTGGACCCGAGCACGAGCAGGTCGTACGCCGGCGCCTGGTGCTCGAGCGCCGTCATGACCGCGGCGCCCAGCCCCTGCCGTCGACGGTCCGGACGCACCGCGACCGCCTCGACGTACCCGGCCCCGATCTCCTCCTCCCCCACCCACAACCGCCGGCGCACCAGCGCCCCGTGCGCCACCACCACGCCGGCGGGGTCGGCGACCCAGGCGTGCAGGCCGCCGAGCGCGTGCTCCCAGTCGTGCTCGGTGAAACCCTCGGGGAAGGCCTCGAACATCAGCTCCCGGGCGGAGACCAGCACCGCGGCGGGCACGTCCCCCGTCGCCGAGAGCCGGATCGCGCTCACCGCGACGTCACCAGCCCGGCGGCCGGCGGTCGCGCCACGGTGCGGCCGCCTCGACCTGGGCGGCGGCCGCCAGGAGCAGCTCCTCCTCGGCCGGGCGTGCGGCGAGCATCACGCCGACCGGGAGGCCGCCCGGGGCGCCCGGCCGCGGCGCGGTCTGGTGCAGCGGCAGCGAGACCGCCGGCATCCCGGTCACGTTCCACGCCGAGGTCCACGGGGTGAAGGCCTTCTGCGCGTCGAAGTCCGCGGCAGGATCGGCGTCGTCGCGGATCGCGCCGACCGGGAGCGGCGGCGAGGCGAGCGTGGGGGTGAGCACGAGGTCGTACGGCGCGAGCGCCTCGAGCGCGGTCGCGGCGTGGCGACGTACCGCCCCGATCGCCGTGCCGAAGACCGGGCCGCTGACCGCGTGCCCGCGTGCGGCCAGCCAGCGGGTCAGCGGGCGGAGCAGGTGCTCGCGCTGAGCCGGCACCGGGGCGAGCGCGGTGAGGACGGCCCAGCAGGTCTCGAAGTCCGCGACGGCCGCACGCGGCAGCGGGACCGGGACGTCCTCGACGTGGTGGCCAAGGCGCTCGAGGAGCAGCGACGCGTCCTCCCAGGCCCGGAGGCACTCGGGGTCCACGTCGACGTCGGTGAGCACGGGCGCCGCGAAGCGGGCCACCCGCAGCGGACCGGGGTCGCGCTCGCACGCCGCGAGGAACGTCCCTCCCGGCGGCGGTGCCCAGGTGGGGTCGCCGGGCCTCCGCCCGGCCAGGACGTCCAGCAGGGCCGCGGCGTCGCGGACGTCCCGGGCCAGGGTCCCGGCGGTGGCCAGGCCGACGGGGTCGCCGTACGACGGCCAGCCGCTGATCCGCCCCCGGGTCGGCTTCAGCCCGACCAGCCCGCAGCACGAGGCCGGGATCCGGATCGATCCTCCCCCGTCGGAGCCCTGCGCGACGGGCACGAGACCGGCCGCGACCGCCGCCGCGGCGCCGCCCGACGAGCCGCCGGCCATCCGGGTGCGGTCCCACGGCGTCACCGCGGGCGGGCGACCCTCGGGCTCGGTGTAGCAGGGCGACCCGAGCTCGGGTGTGCTCGTCTTGCCCAGGCTCACCGTCCCCGCGGCCTCCAGCGACAGCACCACCCCGTCGGACTCCTGCGGCACCAGGCCCGCGAAGACCGGCGACCCGAAGGAGGTCGGGACCCCCGCGGTCGGGTTCAGGTCCTTCACGGCGGTCGGCACGCCCCACAACGGACCCGCACCCTCCGGGCGTACGCCCAGGGCCGCGGCCCGCTCCCGGGCGAGCGCGGGCGTCACCGTCACGAACGCCCCGACGTCGTCGAGGCGCTCCACCCGGTCGAGGTAGTGGTCCACCAGCTCGACCGGCGACACCTCACGCCGCTCGACCAGCGCGCCCTGCTCGAGCGCGGTGAGGTCGTGCAGGCCCCCTGGGGTCACGAGGGCATCGCCGACATCGCGACGGCCGAACCGGTCAGGACCAGGGCGAACCAGGCCGCGACCGCGACCAGCGGGACCCACCACGCCGACTGCCGCCGCGCCAGGCGGCGCGCGGACACCACCACGGCCAGCACCCAGCAGACGACCGGGGC
Organism: Propionibacteriales bacterium; assembly: GCA_038256225.1. Classification (GTDB taxonomy): domain Bacteria; phylum Actinomycetota; class Actinomycetes; order Propionibacteriales; family Nocardioidaceae; genus Nocardioides. Next base: position 8,924 of record JBBSKO010000043.1, read on the forward strand.
GAGGACGTTGATCAGGGTCCCGATGCCGACCCGCGAGCCACACAGGTCGTCGCCGAAGCATCCGTCCGAGACCATCCCGGTGAACATGCCGAAGAACGCCGCGACCAGGCCGAGCGCCCCGGTCACCACCAGCAGCACGACGGTGCCGACGACGTCCGCGGTGCGGCGTTCGCCCGCGGTCTCGGAGGAGCCGACCAGAGCGGCAGCGGGAGGTGGGGCGTCAGGGGCAGGAGCCACCGGCCCAGGGTAGGGCCGGAGGCCCCCGGCGTCAGGCTGCTACGGACACCCGGGGCGACCCCGGCGTCCGGAAGCGTCGTCTCGGGTGTCCGGAAGCGTCGTCTCGGGTGTCCGGAAGCGTCGTCTCGGGTGTCCGGAAGCGTCATCTCGGCGGGTCAGGCGACCGCGTCCTCGCGGGCCACGAGCGTCGCGAGCGCGGCGTCGAGACGGGCCCGCACGCCCTCGTCCTCGACCGGGTCCACGTCGATGCCCGGCTGGGAGACGGTGACGTCCTCGACCGGGACGGCGCCGGCGATGCCCGCCGAGCGGAGCGTGTCGGCGTGGGCCCACTGGCCGCCGTACGGGGTCGGGGTGGTCCCGACGACGCCGAAGCGCTTGCCGACCAGGGCGCCGGCGCCGTAGGGACGCGACAGCCAGTCGATGGCGTTGTTGAGCGCGGCCGGCATGGTGCCGTTGTACTCCGGGGTGACCGCGAGCACGACGTCGGCGGCGGCGACCCGCTCGCGCAGCGCGAGGGCGGCGGCCGGGACCGCGAGGGCGTCGGAGTCGACGTCCTCGTTGTAGAACGGCAGGGCGCCCAGGTCGTCGACGACGTCGAGCACGACGCCCTCGGGGGCGCGGTCGCGCAGGGCGAGCGCCAGACGGCGGTTGACGGAGTCGGCGCGGAGGCTGCCGACCAGGACGGCGACGGTGGTGGTGGTGTGAGTCATGGAGTCGGAAACGGACCATGGTCCGCTTCTATTCCCGCCCTCGCCACCGGACCGGGTGGGCTCTGCCACACTCGGCCCACGATGACCACCGACCCCGCTCGCCGCCTCCTGCCGCTGGCCGACCAGGCCGCGCCCGAGCGCGCCGACGCCGCGCGCAACCGGGAGCTGCTGCTCGACGCCGCGGCCGCGATGGTCGCCGACCTCGGCGCGGACGAGGTCACGATGGACGCGCTCGCGGCCCGGGCCGGGGTCGGCAAGGGAACTGTCTTCCGGCGGTTCGGCAGCCGCGGCGGGCTGATGGCCGCCCTGCTCGACCACACCGAGCGCGCCTGGCAGGCCGCGGTGATCTCCGGTCCCCCGCCGCTCGGCCCGGGCGCGCCCCCGCTCGAGCGCCTGCTGGCCCTCGGCGACTCGCGGCTGCGCACCACGCTCCAGCACGCCGCGCTGATCCGGGCGGCCGGGGCCGAGGGCGCCCGCGCGAGCGGGGCGCACTCCTTCGCCGCCCTGCACGTGCGTCACCTGCTCGCGCAGCTCGAGGTCGACGGCGACCTGCCCCTGCTCGCGGTCGCGCTCCTGGCACCGCTGGAGGTGCCGGTGCTCGAGCAGCAGGTCCGCCTGGACGGGTTGCCGGTCGAGCGGGTGCTCGCCGGCTGGGCCGACCTGGTGCGCCGCGTGGTCGGCCGGCCGGCGGTCACTCCTCCCGGCGGGGCCACCTGAGCGTGCCCTCGGTGCGCAGCGCCCGCGGCGCGTTGAGGTCGAGACCCACCGCCGCCAGCCGGACCACGGTGACCAGCCCGGCGCACCCCACCGCCACCGCCGAGGACAGCACCCCGAGGTGGTCGGCCAGGACGACCAGCCCGGCGCCGATCAGGGCGGGCACGGCGTAGAGCTCGCGGCGCAGCACCTCGGGCACCTGCCCCACGAGCAGGTCGCGCAGCAGGCCGCCGCCGATCGCGGTCACCCCGCCGACGATGGTCGCGGTCAGGGGAGCGGCCCCGACCGCCAGCGCCAGCAGGGCGCCGTTGACGGCGAAGGCACCGAGCCCGACCGCGTCCAGGACGCGCACGGCGTACGACGCCCTCCCCCACCGCACGTCGGGGTGCCGCCGGGCGAGGTCGCGGTAGGCGCCGTACAGCGCGAAGACCATCAGGCCCGCCAGCAGCGCAGCCGTGACCAGGCGCCCGTCGCTGACGCCGGCCGGCGGGGTCCGGCCGAGCAGCAGGTCACGCAGGGTGCCGCCGCCGAGACCGGCCACCCAGGCCAGCACCAGCACCCCGAACAGGTCGAGCCCGCGCCGCACGGCCAGCAGCGCCCCCGACAGCGCGAAGACGAAGACGCCGACCAGGTCGAGCACCAGCCGCAGCGTGGCCAGCGTCTCCGGGTCGGTCAGCTCGACGGGTCCCACCCGCGTGCTCAGACGCCCTGGCGGCGCAGGCCGTAGGTGAGGCCGTCGAGCAGCGCTCCCCAGGAGGCCTCGATCACGTTGGCGCCGACGCCCACGGTGACCCAGGACGACTCGCCGTCGCTGGTCTCGATCAGCACGCGGGTGATCGCGTCCGTGCCGTGGCCCTGGTCGAGGATGCGTACCTTGTAGTCGATCAGCTCGAACCGCGTCACCTGCGGGTAGGCCTGGCCGATGGCGGTCCGCAGCGCCTGGTCCAGGGCGTTGACCGGCCCGTTGCCCTCCCCGGTCGTGACGTAGCGGACACCGGCGGCGCGCAGCTTGACCGTGGCCTCGGAGATCGCCTCCTCACCGGGGACGGCGTGGGTCAGCGTCTCGGTGATCACCCGCCACGACTCGACCTCGACGTAGGACGGCCGCACGCCCTCCAGCTCCTCGAGCAGCAGCAGCTCGAAGGAGGCGTCGGCGGCCTCGAAGGTGTGGCCGCGCAGCTCGAGCTCCTTGACCCGGCCGGTGACCCGGGCGACCAGGTCGCGGCCCTCGGCGGAGTCGGTGCTCAGGTCGAAGCCGAGCTCGCGTCCCTTGAGCTCGATCGAGGCGCGCCCGGCCATGTCGGAGACCAGCAGCCTCATGTCGTTGCCGACGCCGAGCGGGTCCATGTGCTGGTAGAGGTCCGGGTCGACCTTGATCGCGCTGGCGTGCAGCCCGGCCTTGTGCGCGAAGGCCGAGGTGCCGACGTACGGCTGCCGCGACGCCGGCGGCACGTTGGTGACCTCCGCGACGGCGTGCGCGATCCGGGTGGACTCGCGCAGCAGCCCCTCCGGCAGCACCTGGCGGCCCAGCTTCAGCTGCAGGTTGGCGACCACCGCGATCAGGTCGGCGTTGCCGGTGCGTTCGCCGTACCCGTTGACGGTGCCCTGCACGTGGCTCGCACCGGCCTCGACCGCGGCGAGGGTGTTGGCCACCGCGCAGCCGGTGTCGTTGTGGCAGTGGATGCCGACCCGGGCCCCGGTGGACTCGACGACGTCGTGCACCACGTCACCGACCCAGCCCGGCAGCATCCCGCCGTTGGTGTCGCACAGCGCGACCACGGACGCGCCGGCCTCGGAGGCGGTCCGCAGGACCTCGAGGGCGTAGGCCCGGTTGGCGCGGTAGCCGTCGAAGAAGTGCTCGGCGTCGAGGAAGACCTCCTGGCCCTCGGCGCGCAGGTGGGCGACAGTGTCGCGCACCATGGCCAGGTTCTCCTCCAGGGTGGTGCGCAGCGCGAGCTCGACGTGGCGGTCGTGGCTCTTGGCCACCAGCGTGACCACCCCCGCGCCGCTGTCGCGCAGCGCGGCGACCAGCGGGTCGTCGGCCGCGGCCACGCCGGCGCGGCGGGTGGCACCGAAGGCCGTCAGCTTCGCGTGGCGCAGGTCCAGCTCGTCCCTGGCCCGGGCGAAGAAGGCGGTGTCCTTGGGGTTGGCCCCGGGCCAGCCGCCCTCGACGTAGCCCACGCCGAGATCGTCGAGCTGCCGCGCGATCGACAGCTTGTCGGCCACCGACAGGGTCAGGCCCTCCTGCTGCGCGCCGTCGCGCAACGTCGTGTCGTAGACGTGGAAGTCGCCGTGCAGGTCCATCGGGCGGGCCCTCCTGGGCTGTCGGGTGCGGCTGTCGGGACGGGTGGGTCGGGGCACAAAAAAACCTCCCGCGGACGAGAGGTGGGCGCGTCGAGGAGCTCGACGCGCTAGCGAATGATGATGCGGCGGTGCGGCAGGGGTCGCGACGGGGTGCTCACGACGCCATCGTGCCACGATGCCCGCGATGTGGACAGGGGTCTCAGCATCCGGCGGGACGCTCGCGCACCGGACCGTCAGCGTCCGGCGCCGGTGCTGGCGCCGAGGGACCCGATCGGGTCGGTCAGCGACGGCGCGCCACCGGGGGTCCAGTCGGGGCCCGTCGAGGCCAGGGAGGCCAGACCGGCAGCCGCGGCGCCGGCGAGCACGACGGCGAGCAGCCAGACCGGCAGCCGGTGCGCCAGCGGGCGCACGACGGCTCCGACCGGTCCGCGCACCCGGCTCGCGCCCGGGCCCCACCAC
>JBBSKO010000044.1:0-13148 GCA_038256225.1 Propionibacteriales bacterium
CTCGGCACCAGCGCCGGCGCCCTGCTGGCCGCGGCGCTGACCTCGACCGCGCACCTCGACGCCGAGGAGCAGGTCGAGCGCCTCGTGGCCACGTTGGGCCAGGCCACCAAGCGGCACGTGATCCGGCCCCTGTGGCAGCAGGTGCCCGTCGTCGCGCTGCGCTACGCCTCCGAGACGCTGGGGCTGTCGGTGTTCCGCCTCCGGGGCCTCTTCGGGACGGGGCCGCTGGCGCGCACCCTGGGCCGCGCGATCAGCTGGGACTCCCTGCACGACAACCTCGAGCAGGGCCGGGTGCACGCCCTGTCGATCGTGGCCACGGCCGTCCGTACCGGCGAGGTCGTGATGTTCACCGAGACCGACCCGGACCACGCCGACCTCCCCGGGCCCGAGACGCCGGACGGCTACCGCCGGTTCGTGCGGACCCACCTGGGCGTGGAGCACCTGATGGCGTCCTCGGCGATCCCGACGCTCTTCCCGTCGGTACGGGTGGAGTCCCCCGAGGAGGCCGCGGGCTGGTACGCCGACGGCGCCACCCGCCGCCGGGTCCCGCTGGCCCCCGCGCTCGAGCTGGGGGCCAGGCGGATCGTGGCCGTGGGCACCGGGAGCCTGCACCCCCGCACCGCCGACCCGGCGCTCGACCGTGCCCCGGTCGACCTCGGCGACGGCGCGGCGACGCTGCTCGGCTCGGTGATGGACGACCCGATGCGCCACGACCTCCGCCGGCTGGCCGAGACCAACGCGATGGCCGCGGACGAGGCCCTCCGCCCCGCGCTCGACCGGCACCGCAGGTCGCGGGACAAGCCGCTGTACCGCGTGGTGCCCTACGTCGCGATCGCGCCGGAACGCGGTGACGCCCTGGCCGACACCGCGCTCGAGGTGTTCCGCGAGAACCACAAGTCGTGGCGCGGCACCCTGTCCGACCCCGACCTCCAGGTCGTGCACCGGTTGCTGGGCAGCGACAGCCCGCTGCAGGGCGAGCTGCTGAGCTACCTGCTGTTCGACCCCGACTTCTTCGACGCCGCGCGGGACCTGGGCCGCCGCGACGCACGGACCTGGCTGGCCGAGCACCCCGACCTGTGGGAGACCGGGCCGGTGCAGGCCCCGGCCGGCTGAGCCGGCCGTAGGGCAGCACCCCCCACTCGGCCCACCTACGCTGGCCCGATGAGCAGCACCACGATCGCCATCGGCGCCCACGTCGACCAGACCGACCCGCTGGCCGAGGCCCGGGAGCGGGGGGCGCCGCTGGTGCAGATGTTCCTGGGCGACCCGCAGGGCTACGCCGGCCCCGAGGTGGCGTACGCCGGTGGCGCCGCGGGGCTGCGGGCCGACGCGGAGGCGGCGGGGGTGGACCTCTACGTCCACGCGCCGTACATCGTCAACGTCGCCACCACCAACAACCGGATCCGGATCCCGAGCCGCAAGCTGCTGCAGAAGCACGTCGACGCCGCGGCCGAGATCGGCGCGAAGGGTCTGATCGTGCACGGCGGGCACGTGAACAAGGCCGACGACCCCGAGACCGGGTTCGACAACTGGCGCAAGGCGGTCGAGGCCACCGACCTCAAGCTCCCGCTGCTGATCGAGAACACCGCCGGCGGGGACAACGCGATGACCCGCTACCTCGAGCGGATCGGGCGGGTGTGGGACGCGATCTCCTCGGCCGAGGGCGCCGACATGGTCGGGTTCTGCCTGGACACCTGCCACGCCCACGCCGGCGGCAACGACCTGACCACGGTGGTCCAGGACGTGCGCGCGATCACCGGCCGGATCGACCTGGTCCACGCCAACGACAGCCGCGACGAGTTCGACTCCGGCGCCGACCGGCACACCAACTTCGGCCAGGGCCGGATCGACCCCGACCTGCTGGCGCAGGTGGTGCGCGACGCCGGCGCCCCGGTCGTCTGCGAGACCCCCGGCCCGGCCGAGGCGCACGTCGCCGACTTCGCCTGGCTCCGCGGACGCCTCTGACCCGTGCGGTCGGCTCCCGGCCCGGACGCCGGTAGCCTCCAACCGTGCCTGCCGCCCTCACCGTCCGACCCGTCACCGAGGACGAGCACCTCGCCCACCTGCGCGCGCGGCCCTCGGCCAGCTTCCTGCAGACCCCGGCCTGGGGCCGGGTCAAGAGCGAGTGGCGCCGCGAGTCGCTGGGCTGGTTCCGCACCCCGGCCGACGGCGGCCCCGGTGCCCCCGAGGAGATGGTCGGCGCCGCCCTGGTGCTCTACCGCCAGCTGCCGAAGGTGCGGCGGTACCTGGCCTACCTGCCCGAGGGCCCCGTCCTGGACTGGGACGCCGCCGCCGACGACCTCGCCGCCTGGCTGGACCCGCTGGCCGCCCACGTCAAGGGCCAGGGCGCCTTCGGCGTCCGGATCGGCCCGCCCGTGGTCACCCGTCGCTGGAGCGCGCAGCAGGTCAAGGACGGCGTGGCCGACGCCGGCACCGCCCGCCTGGCCGACCTGGCCCCGTCGGTGCGTGAGCCGCTCGGCGCCGCCGTCGTCGCGGGCCTGCGCCGCCTCGGGTGGCGCCACCAGGGCGCCGAGGGCGGGTTCGCCGCGGGGCAGCCGCAGTACGTCTTCCAGGTCCCGCTCGTCCACCCCGACGGCACCGCCCGCACCGAGGACGAGGTCCTCAAGGGCATGAACCAGCTCTGGCGACGCAACATCAAGAAGGCCGCCAAGGAGGGCGTCGAGGTGGCCACCGCCGACGTCGGCGACCCCACGGGCCTGACCGACGAGCTGGCCGCCTTCCACGCGCTCTACGTCCACACCGCCGAGCGCGACCACTTCACCCCGCGCCCGCTGTCGTACTTCCGCACGATGGCCGAGGCGCTCGGCGCCGAGGACCGCGACCGGTTCCGGGTCTTCGCCGCCCGCCACGAGGGCGACCTGGTCGCCTCGACCGTCGCGATCCGGGTCGGCACCCACGCCTGGTACTCCTACGGCGCCTCCTCCACCGAGAAGCGCGAGGTCCGCGGCTCCAACGCCGTGCAGTGGGCGATGATCCGCGACGCGCTCGCCGCCGGCGCCCACGTCTACGACCTCCGCGGCATCACCGACACCCTCGATCCCGAGGACTCCCACGTCGGCCTGATCCAGTTCAAGGTCGGCACCGGCGGCGAGGCCGTCGAGACCGTCGGCGAGTGGGACCTCCCCCTCAACCGGGTGCTCTACCGCGCCTTCGACCTCTACATGAGCCGGCGGTGACCACATGAGCCTGACCCTCCACGTCGACGGCGCCCAGTGGCGTGCCCACCTCGACGCCGTCGCGACCGCGAACCCCGGCCTGACGCCCGTCGTCAAGGGCAACGGGTACGGCCTGACCCTGCCCCGGCTCGCCCGTCGCGCCGGCTGGCTGCGCGACCAGGGCCACGATCTCGACACGATCGCGGTCGGCACCTACTCCGAGCTGGAGACCGTCGCGAGCCGCTTCGACGGCGACCTGCTCGTGCTCACCCCGTGGCGGCCCTTCGGACCCGGGCTGGAGCTCGACGAGCGCCTCGAGCGCCGGGTCCTCCACACCGTCGGGCGCCTCGAGGACCTCACCGCCCTCCTCGACCGACGCCCCGACGCCCGCGTCGTGCTCGAGCGACGCACGAGCATGCTGCGTCACGGCTTCGACGCCGACGGGCTGCGGGCCGCCGGGCGGCTGCTGCGCGAGCGGCGTACGGCGTCCGTGGCCGGCGTCGCCTTCCACCTCCCGCTCGACCAGGGATCCCACCTGGCCGAGGTCCTCCGGCTGATGGACGACGTGGTCGCCGCCGACCTGCCGACCCGCACCCTGTGGGTCAGCCACCTCTCGGCCGACGAGCTGGCCACCCTGCGCAGGACCTACGCCGACTACGTCGTGCGGCCCCGGGTCGGCACCGCCCTGTGGCTCGGCGACCGCGGCGCGCTGCGCGTCACCTCCGCCGTGCTCGACGTGCACCCGCTGCGCCGCGGCCAGGTGTACGGCTACCGCGGCCGTACCGCCCCCCGCGCCGGGCACCTGCTGGTCGTCAGCGGCGGTACCGCCCACGGCGTCGGGCTCAGCGCCCCGGCCGGCGAGAGCCGGCTGCGCGCCCGCGCCGCCGTCCTGGCACGCGGCGGTCTCGACGCCGCCGGCCGGGCCCGCTCGCCCTTCACCGTCGACGGCCGCCAGCGGCTCTTCGCCGAGCCCCCGCACATGCAGGCCTCCATGCTCCTGCTGCCCGCCGGCGCCCGCGTGCCCGAGGTGGGCGACGAGCTGGACGTCCGGGTCCGCTACACCACGACGTCGTTCGACCGCGTGCTGGTGGACTGAGGAAGGGCCCGCGCCGGCAGCGTGAGCGGCTCCGTGCGGGGGACCGGGTCCCGGTCGGGCCGCCACACGTCGCGCACCACGACAGCGGCGAGGTAGAGCTCGCAGAGCATCCGCAGGACGATCCCGAGCCAGTAGACCGGGGCGTCGTACGCCTCGCCCTCGCCGGCCGCGCCCGGGCGGAGGTAACCGCCGAGGTACCACCAGATCACGGCGAAGTAGAAGACCTCCCCGGCCTGCCACACGAGCTGGTCGCGCCAGCGCGGGCGCGCGAGGGCGGCCAGCGGCAGCAGCCACAGGACGTACTGCGGGGAGTAGACCTTGTTGACCAGCAGGAACCCCACCACGACCAGCAGCCCGAGCTGGGCCAGCCGGGGCGGGGACGGGGCCAGCAGGCCGAGGGCCGCGACGCCCAGGCACCACACGACCAGGAACGCCTGGGAGACCAGGTTGATCGTGCCGGCCGAGAAGGTCACGTCGCCGACCTGGGAGACCATCGTCCACACCGAGCCGAGGTCGGCGCCCCGCTCGGCGTTGAACCCCCAGAAGACGCCCCAGGCCTCCGGACCGGTGAGGTACGCCGGGGCGTTGGCCAGCAGCCACGCGCCGGCCGCCCCCACGACCACGAGACCCGCGTCGCGCCAGCGCCGGGCGCGCACCAGCAGCACCAGCACCGGTCCCAGCAGCAGGCCGGGGTAGAGCTTGGCGGCGGTGCCCAGCCCCAGCAGCACCCCGGTCAGCAGCGGGCGCCCGCGCGACCACGACCACAACGCCGCCGCGACCAGCGCCACCGCCAGCAGGTCCCAGTTGACCAGCCCGGTCAGCGCCAGGGCCGGTGAGGCGGCGAAGACCGCGGCGTCCCAGGGGCGGCCGGGGTTCGCGCGGGTCAGGCACCACGCCGCGGCCAGGGTCAGCAGCGCCAGGCCGAGGGCGTTGACCGCGGTGAACACCACGACCTCGCGCGCCACCTCGGGCTGGCCGAAGAGCTCCTCGGCCGGGGTGGCGTACCGCGGGGCGAGGTCGGGCAGCCCGACCACCGCGTGGGTGGCCCAGCTCGACGCCCAGGCCCAGTACGAGATCCCGACGGGGTACTCCATGGCCTCGAAGCGGTCGCGCACGCCGGCGTCGTCGGAGTAGGGCCACTCGTGCTCGACGAAACCCCGGCCGGTGTAGAGGTAGGGCAGGTCGGAGTAGCACATCGCCGCGTAGCGGGTCTCGCCGTCGGCCCACGCGTCGTCGGCGCACGGCGCCTTCTGCAGGGTGCCGAGAGCGAAGGTCAGCGCGGCCAGCAGCAGGACCACGGCGGTGGGGTTCCACCACCGGCTGCGGGCGGCCCGAGGCCCCACCGGGCCGCCGACGCCCTCGCAGAGAGCGGCGACGACCGGGTCGTCCTGGGTCGGGTGGACGTGGCGCGCCACCCGGCCCCGGTCAGTCACGCCGGTTCGCCGGCTCCTGCTGGGGCGTCTGCCCACCGGCACCGCCACCTCCGGCACCACCACCTCCGGCACCACCTCCGGCACCACCTCCGGCACCACCTCCGGCACCACCTCCGGGCACCGGCACGGAGGGCGACGTCGTGGGCGGAGGCGGAGGCTGCGACGTCGGCGTGGTCGGCTCCTCGGGCTCCTCCGTCTCCTCCGGCGGCTGCGAGGTCGGCGGCGCGCTGGTCGTCGGCTGCTGCGTCGGCGTCGGCGTCGGCGGAGGCGGTGCCTGCGACATGGTGGGCGGCGGGGGCGGCGGGGCGCTCGTGGTCGGCGCCGGCTCGGGCGCCGCGGTCGCCACGTCGTCGCTGTCGTCGGGCGCGTCGCCGTCCACGTTGGCCGGCGGCGGGAACTCCTCGACGGACGTGCCCTCGAGCGCACGCTGCATCACCGCGAGCCAGGTCTCGGCGGGGTAGCCCGACCCGAAGTAGGTCGGCAGCCACCCGTCGAGCGCGTCGTCACCGTCGCCGCGGACGTACATCACCGCGGTCGCCAGCTGCGGGGTGTAGCCCACGAACCAGGCCGACGACACCTCGTCGTCGTCGTTCGTGGCGGTCCCGGTCTTGCCGGCGGCCGGGCGCCCCAGGGGCAGCACGGTCTGACCGCTGCCGTCGGCGACGACCTCCTGCATGGCGTAGGAGACGTCGTCGGCGACCGGCTCGGCGACCGCCTCCTCCGTCGACGTGCGGTGGGCGTAGAGCTCCTGGCCGTCGGCGTCGGTGACGCTCTCAACGACGTGGACGTCGGCCTGCTGCCCCCGGTTGGCGAAGGTGGCGTAGGCGTTGGCCATGTTGACCGGGCTGACCCGGGCCCGGCCGAGGGTCAGCAGGGTGTCCTCGTCGGTCAGGTCGACCGAGGTGCTCGGGATGCCGGGGAACTGGTCGGACGGCGTGGTGGGCGGGATCCCGACCCGGTTGGCGGTGTCGAGGATCTTGGCCGGGCCGTCGGGGATCCGCACGCTCATGTCGACGAAGGCCGTGTTGACCGAGTCCTCGAGCGCCGCGACCGCGTCGACGGCCGAGCCGTAGTCCTCGCCGAGCCCGTCGGGCCCGGTGCCCTCGTTGCGGACCGCGAGGCCGTCGGGGAACTCGTAGGGCGAGTTGCCCTCGAAGGTGTCGGTGAGCGAGAAGCCGTTCTCGAGCGCGGTGGCCAGGGTGACCGGCTTCATCGTGGAGCCGATCATCCCGCCGGTCGCGGCCCAGTTGATCTGGGAGTCCAGGAAGTCCTGGCCGCCGTAGAAGCCGCGCAGCGCACCCGTGCCGGGCTCGACCGAGGCCACGCCGATGTGCAGCTGCTCGTCGCCGAAGCCCTCGGGCCGGGCCTCCAGCGCCCCCTCCTCGGCCGCCTGCATCGCCTGGGCCGAGAAGGTCGTGGTCACCCGCAGCCCCTGGCCGTCGATCTCGGACTCGCTGAACCCGAGGGCCTGCAGCTCGTTGCGGACCAGGCGCAGCATGTGGCCGGACTGCCCGCCGTACGCGTCGTCCGCCTCGGTCTTCGGGAACGCCGGCAGCCGGCGGGCGGCCTCGTCGGCCTCCTCCTGGCTGATGTCACCGACCTCGGCCATGTTGGCCAGGGTGTACTCGTAGCGGCCCGCGAGCTCGCGGCGGTTGTCCCTGCCGTTGGCCGGGTCGAACCGGGTGGGGTTGTTGATGACGCTGGCCAGCACCGCCGACTCGCGCAGGTCGAGCTCGGCCGCGGGCTTGGCGAAGAACGCCTCGGCGGCCGCCTCGATGCCGTAGGCGCCGCGCCCGAAGTAGATGGTGTTCAGGTAGCCCTCCAGCACCTGCCTCTTGGACTGGCTGCGCTGGACCTTCAGGGAGAGGATGGCCTCCTTGACCTTGCGCTCGAGGCTCTGCTCCTGCGTCAGGTAGAGGATCTTGACGTACTGCTGCGTGATCGTCGAGGCACCCTGGGTGTCGCCGCCCTGGGCGTTGTTGAACGCCGCCCGCACGATGCCGCGCGGGTCGATGCCCTGGTTGGTCCAGAACGTCTGGTCCTCCGCGGCGACCACGGCGTTGCGCACCGCCTCGGGCATCTGCGCGTACGGGATGGAGTCGCGGTCCTGGGTGGCGAACACCCCGATCTCGTCCTCCCCGTCGGCGTAGTAGACGTAGGAGGTCTCGGTGAGGAAGTCGGCGTTCGGGTCCGGGATGTCGATCGCGCGGTAGACGGCCACGAAGGCCAGCACCCCCACCAGCGCCCCGACCAAGCCGAGGGCCAGGAACCAGCGGCCCACCCGCCACAGCCGGCTGCGGAAGGACCGCCGGGGCGACGCCGCGGTGCTCGTACGGCCCGGACGGCCCTCGGGCCGCGTGGAGGCGGGGCCCTGTTCCCGGCGCTTCGCAGCCAACTTCTCGTCTCCGTCACCTAGGGGATCGTGCTCGCCCCGCCCGGCCGGCGCCGGAGGGCCGCTCCACTGTAGAGGCAGCACCACGCTCCCCCGCCGCTGCCGACGTGAGCCGAAGCACACCTGTCCACTGGTCCAGTCAACCTATCGGTGGTTTCGAACGCACGGATATATCGCTACGATGCATCGCATGGCACGTCGTGGAGAGACCATCGAGCTGGCAGTCCTCGGACTGCTGCACGAGGGACCCATGCACGGCTACCAGCTGCGCAAGCGCCTGAACCTGATGCTCGGGTGGGGTCGGGTGCTCTCCTACGGCTCCCTCTACCCGGCGCTGAAGAAGATGCTGCGCAACCAGCTCATCGAGGAGACCGCGATCAGCGCGGCCGGGGCGACCTCGCGCCGGCCCAAGATCGTGTACGAGGTGACGCCCGCAGGCACCGCCGAGTTCGAGCGGCTGATGTCGGAGGTGGGTCCGACCGCGTGGGAGGACGACAACTTCGACATCCGGTTCGCCTTCTTCTCCTCGACCGACATGGAGATCCGGCTGCGCGTCCTCGAAGGACGTCGCACCCGCCTCCAGGAGCGTCTCGACCGGGTGCAGGGCGAGCTCGCCATGACCCAGGCCGAGGTCGACCGCTACGCCGCCGAGCTCCAGAGGCACGGCGTCGAGTCGGTCCAGCGCGAGGTGCGCTGGCTGTCCGACCTGATCGACGCCGAGCGTGGCGTCGTCCGCACCCCAGACCCGGCCCCGACAGACCCGGGGCAGTGAAGTGAAGAAACGAGAGGAAGTCCCCATGGGATCGGTTCGAGTAGCCATCGTGGGCGTGGGCAACTGCGCCACGTCCCTGATCCAGGGAGTCGAGTACTACAAGGACGCGGACCGCGGGGCAGTCGTCCCCGGCCTCATGCACGTCGTCTTCGGTGAGTACCACGTCTCCGACGTCGAGTTCGTCGCCGCGTTCGACGTCGACGACATGAAGGTCGGCAAGGACCTGTCCGAGGCGATCAACGCCTCGCAGAACAACACGATCAAGATCACCGACGTCCCGACGCTCGGCATCGAGGTCCAGCGCGGCCCGACCCTGGACGGTCTCGGCAAGTACTACCGCCAGACCATCTCCGAGTCCGCCGCCGAGCCGGTCGACGTGGTCTCCGTGCTGCGCGAGACCCAGGCCGACGTCCTGGTCTCCTACCTGCCGGTGGGCTCCGAGCAGGCCGACAAGTTCTACGCGCAGTGCGCGATCGACGCGGGCGTAGCCTTCGTCAACGCCCTGCCCGTCTTCATCGCCTCCGACCCCGTGTGGGCGAAGAAGTTCGAGGACGCCGGCGTCCCGATCGTCGGCGACGACATCAAGAGCCAGGTCGGCGCCACCATCACGCACCGCGTGATGGCCAAGCTGTTCGAGGACCGCGGCGTCGCGCTCGACCGGACGTTCCAGCTGAACGTCGGCGGCAACATGGACTTCAAGAACATGCTCGAGCGCGAGCGCCTGGAGTCCAAGAAGGTCTCCAAGACCCAGGCCGTCACCTCGAACCTCGAGGGCGAGCTCAAGGACAAGATCGACGACCGCAACGTCCACATCGGTCCCTCGGACTACGTCCCGTGGCTCGACGACCGCAAGTGGGCCTACGTCCGCCTCGAGGGTCGCGCGTTCGGCGACGTCCCCCTCAACCTCGAGTACAAGCTCGAGGTCTGGGACTCCCCGAACTCCGCCGGCATCATCATCGACGCGGTCCGCGCGGCGAAGATCGCCAAGGACCGCGGCCAGGGCGGCCCCGTGCTGTCGGCCTCGTCCTACCTGATGAAGTCCCCGCCGGTGCAGCTCAACGACGAGGAGGGCCGCCGACGCGTCGAGGCCTTCATCAAGGGCACCGACTAGGCACGAGGCACGAGTGCCTGGTCGGCCCGGCCCGCAGGTCGAGCAGCCCCGCGGGCGAGGAACGAGCACGCGACGGGCGTGACGAGACCAGGCACTGACTGACGCACCCGTCGTACGACGAGGGCCCCGACGCGACCGTGTCGGGGCCCTCGCCGCGTCTCAGGGTGTCCGCGAGCGTCACCTCGAGACGCCGGAAGCGTCATCTCGGCTGTCCGCGAGCGTCATGTCGGCTGCTGGGCGTTCTCACGCCGGGCCCTGCTGCTCCGCCCACCAGGTGAGCAGCGCCGCCCGGGCCTCGTCGGGCGTCCTGGGACCCTCCTCGAGCCGCAGGTCGAGCAGGTGGCGGTAGGCCAGGCCCACCTCGCGACCGGGCCCGATGCCGAGCACCTCCATGATCTCGTTGCCGTCGAGGTCGGGGCGCAGCGAGGCCAGCTCCTCCTCCTCCGAGAGACGCGCGATCCGCTCCTCGAGGTCGTCGTAGGTCCGCCGCAGCCGGGCCGCCTTGCGCTGGTTGCGGGTGGTGCAGTCGGCGCGGGTCAGCACGTGCAGGCGCTCGAGCTGGTCCCCGGCGTCGCGGACGTAGCGGCGGACCGCCGCGTCGGTCCACTCCCCCGAGCCGTAGCCGTGGAAGCGCAGGTGCAGCTCGACCAGCTGGGTCACGGCGTCGGTGTCGTCGTTGGAGAACCGCAGCGCCTTCATCCGCTTGCGGGTGAGCTTGGCGCCGACGACGTCGTGGTGGTGGAAGGTCACCGTCCCGTCGTCGAGGAACTTGCGCGTGCGCGGCTTGCCGACGTCGTGCATCAGCGCCGCCAGCCGCGAGACCAGGTCGGGCCCGCCGCCGGGCAGCCGCTCCTCCAGCTCGATCGACTGCTCCAGCACCGTGAGGGTGTGCTCGTAGACGTCCTTGTGCCGGTGGTGCTCGTCGCGCTCGCGCGCCAGGGCCGGCAGCTCGGGCAGCACCCGGTCGGCCAGGCCCGTCTCGACCAGCAGGCTCAGGCCGCGCCGGGGCCAGCGCCCGCAGATCGTCTTGACCAGCTCGTCGCGCACCCGCTCGGCGGAGACGATCTCGATCCGGTCGGCCATCGCGGTCATCGCCGCGACCACCTCGGGAGCCACGTCGAAGCCGAGCTGCGAGGCGAACCGGGCCGCGCGCATCATCCGCAACGGGTCGTCGGAGAAGGACTGCTCGGGCGTGACCGGCGTGCGCAGGACCCGGTCCGCCAGGTCGGCGATCCCGCCGTACGGGTCCTCGAACGCCCGCCCGGGCCACCGCACCGCCATCGCGTTGACCGTGAAGTCGCGCCGGCCCAGGTCGCCGGCGAGGGTGTCGCCGTAGGCGACGTCGGGCTTGCGGGAGTCCGCGTCGTAGACGTCGGTGCGGTACGTGGTCACCTCGACCTGCCACGGCCCCTTGCGGCAACCGATCGTGCCGAAGGCACGCCCGACGTCCCAGGTGACGTCACCCCACCGCTTCAGGATCCGCTCGGTCTCGTCCGGGAGCGCCGAGGTGGTCAGGTCGAGGTCGGTGTGGGCACGGCCGAGCATGGCGTCGCGCACCGGCCCGCCGACCAGGGCGAGCTCGTGACCGGCGGCCTCGAACGCCTCACCGAGGCCGTCCAGCACCGGCTGGAGCCGGTCCAGCTCGGCGTCGGCGGTGCGCTGCACCTCGACCATCTGCAGGGGGGCGGGTACGGGGTCGGGCACGGCCGAGAAGTCTACGGGCTGCGGCGCCCGGCACGTACTCCGCGAACCGGGCCCCGGTCGCGGCGTCGGTGGCCCTCGCCAGCGATGTCCTAGGCTCGCCGGGTGGGCCGCCAGGGACGACGCAACGACACGCGCGCCCGCTCGGCGACCCGTCGCACGGCGGCCGCGGGGCTCCTCGGCGGCCTGGTCACCGGGCTCGTCGGTGGCGTGGTCCCGGGACTCACCGGACCTGCGACCGCCGCCACTGCCACCACCGCCGCCGCCACGGCGCCGGCCGACCCGTCCACGCCCCTGAGCGTCGAGCTGGACGACATCGTGCCCGGCGAGCTGCCCCGCAGCGGGCGCGTGGAGGTCACCGGCTCGGTCATCAACGACGACGACGAGGCCTGGCGTCAGGTGAAGCTCTACACCTTCATCGGCGCCGACCCCATCGACGACGCCGCGGAGCTCGACGAGGCCGCGCTGACGCCCGAGGACCTGCCGGTCGGCGACCGGGTGCTCGACGAGACGGCCACGGACCTGGTCGAGGTCCTTGCCCCGGGCGAGAGCGCGTCCTTCTCGCTCTCGGTGCCCAGCCGGCTGCTGCTCGAGGAGGCCGCGAACGGGGCCGCGGAGCCGGAGCCGGGCGTCTACTGGTTCGGCGTCCATGCCCTGGGCGAGAGCGCGGCGGGGCGCGACGGGTTCACCGACGGCCGCGCCCGCACCTTCCTGCCGCTGATGCCCGAGGAGGTCGCCGACCCGCTCCCGGTCTCGCTCGTGGTCCCGTTGCGCACCCCGGTCTCGTACGCCGCCGACGGCTCGGTCGCCGACACCACCGGCTGGGCCCAGCGGCTCGGGCTCGGCGGGTCCCTGCGCGACCGCCTCGACTTCGGTGCCGCCGCCGGCATCGACCAGGTGAGCTGGCTGGTCGACCCGGCCGTGGTCGAGGCCGTCACGCAGCTCGCCGGTGCCAACCCCCCGCGCAGCCTCGCGCCCACCGACGAGGCCCAGGGCGGCGAGGGCGGCGAGGGCGGCGAGGGCGGCGACGAGCAGGACCCGCCCACGGACTCCGGGGCCACCGACGACACCGACCCGGACGACCTCGACTACTCCGGCACGACGCTGCCCGCACCGGACCCCGCCGACAACGCGAGCGCGATCCCCTCGGAGGACCCCGACGCCTCGGAGGAGCCCGGGACCGTGCCCCCGACCACCGGCGACACGAGCACGACGGAGGCCGCCGAGCGGGCCCTGGCCTGGCTCGACCGCTTCCGCGACGTCACCGGTGGCGACGAGGTGCTCGTGCTGCCCTACGGCGACGTCGACGTGGCCGCCGCCCTCGAGCACGACCCGCGCGCCTACCTCGAGGCGCGCCGCAGGACGAGCGCGGCGCTCCGGTCGCTGGTCGGCGGGGCCGACCCGGTGCCGGTCGTGGCTCCCCCCGACGGCTTCCTGACCGCCGCCGAGATCGCGGCCCTCGACGAG
>JBBSKO010000045.1:0-13045 GCA_038256225.1 Propionibacteriales bacterium
CGGCTGTGACCAGCAGGAGCCGGTGGGTCGACGCGGCCTTGTGCACCGCGAACCGGGTCGCGTCGACACTCGTCCCGCGGACCGCTGCGAGCGAGCGGTAGTCGTGCCAGCGGCCGGCCAGCAGCTCCTCGCGCAGCCGTGTCTTCCGGGCCACCTGGACCAGGCCGACGGGGACGGCGTGCTCCGGCTGCGAGCCCTGCTGGCGGAGCAGGGCGTCGAGCCGCTCGACCTCGTCGTCGTTCAGCGCCCGTCCGGTGAGCGGGTCGGTCCACCCGGCACGACCCTGGTCGTCCCGGGCCACGGTCGGCAGACCCGACTCCGCCAGGGCGTCGGTGAGGCCAAGTGCCTCCAAGCGGTCCGCGAGACGGTCCGCCGGTCGGTCCGCCGGTCGGTCGTCACCGTGCTCGTCGTTCATGCCCCCAGGGTGCCTCACCCCTGGTCTCCCTCGGGGGCGGTGTGCGGGTGCCGAGGCCGAGGCCGGCTCAGACCAACGTCCTAGACCACGACGCCCTGCCCCTCCTCCGGTTGGAATGCTGTGCTGTTGACGACGTCTGCTCTCGTGTGGAGGCCGACCCCCACCTCCACACCGACGAGCGACCCGTCCGCGACCGGGCCGCGTGCCGACCCCCTGGCCGAGTCGCCGCCGGACCGCCTCGTGGCGCCTGCGCTCGGCCTCGACGCCGACGTGAGGGACCTCGGACTGGCCGGCGACGGGACCCTCGAGGTGGTGCGCGAGGACGGGAGCACGGCCCGGTTCGTCCTGACCCGTACCGAGGACTACGCCAAGGACGAGTTCCGGACCGACGAGGTCTAAGGCGACCTGGACCACGCGGGCGTGCGGCTGATCACCTGCGGCGGCCTCGACCCGGCCTCCGGCGACTACGAGGACAACGTGGTGGTCTTCGCCGACCTGGTCGGTGGGGCCTGACGCGCCGCCCCCTGGGTGGGAGGGTGGTGTGGTGAACGAGCGCAACGTCCTCGGTGGCGAGCTGGAACCCTGCGGCACCGACCCGATGACCGGGTTCTTCCGCGACGGGTGCTGCCGCACCGGCGAGCAGGACCAGGGCAGCCACACGATCTGCGCGGTCGCCACCGCGGAGTTCCTGGACCACCAGCGCAGCATCGGCAACGACCTGTCCCGGCCGATGCCGGCGTACTCGTTCCCGGGCCTCGTGCCGGGGGACCGCTGGTGCGTCACGGCCCTGAACTGGGCGCGGGCCCACCGCGACGGCGTGGCGGCCCCGGTCGTGCTCGCCTCGACGAACGAGGCCGTGCTCCGCCTGGTGCCGCTCGAGCTGCTGCAGCAGCACGCGGTCGACGTGCCGTCCGACCCGAGCGGCCTGGCCTGAGCCTCAGCCCGCACCGGGTCCGGCGGCGAGAGCCCGGCCGAGGATGCGCGCGGCCTCCCCGAAGTCGCCGGGGCGGGGTCCGGCGAACCCGAGCCGCAGGTACGGCGCGGACGGCTCGGCGGGGAACCAGTCGGCGCCGTCCGCGACCGACAGCCCTGCCCGGTCGCAGCGGTGCACCAGGTCCGCGACGTCGGTGCCGGCCGGCAGCCGCAGCCAGAGGTTGAGCCCGCCCGCGGGCACCTGCTCGAGCACCCCGCCCGGCACGTGCTCGCGCAGCGCGCCGACCAGCAGGTCGCGTCGGGCGTGGAGCTGCTCGCGCAGGTGTCTCAGGTGGGTGCGCCACCCGGGCTGGGTAACCACGTCGAGGGCGGCGGCCTGCAGCAGGCCGCTGACGTAGAGCGAGTCCGCGGCCCGGTCCGCCAGCACCCGGTCCCGTACGGGTCCCCGGGCCACCAGTGCAGCGACCCGCAGCGACGGGGACACGCTCTTGGTCAACGAACGCAGGTAGACCACGTGGCCGGTGTCGTCGAGCGAGGCCAGCGGGACCGGGGTGGTGGTGATGCCGAGGTCGTGCGCCCAGTCGTCCTCCACCAGGAACGCGTCGTACGCCCGGACGACGGCGAGCACCTCGGCACCCAGAGCGGGGGTCCACTGCGCCCCGGTCGGGTTGGCGTAATGGGGTTGGACGTAGCAGGCCCGCGCCCCCGTCGCGGCGAACGCGCGGTCGAGGTGGGCCGGGTCGGGCCCGCCCGGCCCGCTGGGCACAGCGACCAGGCGCACCCCGGCCTGCTCGGCGGCCCGCAGGGCGCCCCAGTAGGTGGGGGACTCCACGAGCAGGGGCTCGCCCGGGGCGACGAGCGCGCGGAAGACCGAGCTCAGGCCGCTCTGGCTGCCGGGCAGGACGACGACCTCGTGCGCGGCCGGCGGCGTCACGTCGACCGGGGTGGTGGCGGCCAGCTCGGCGGCGAACCACCTCCGCAACCCCGGCAGGCCCTCGCTCGGCGGCCGGACCAGCGCCGCGTCGGACCGGGCGGCCCGGCCCAGCGCCGCGCGCACCAGCCGCTCGGGCAGGAGCGCGGGGTCGGGGTAGCCGCTGTGCAGCGCGATCATGTCGTCCGGCGTCGTGCGCAGCGCGGACGGGACACCGGGGGAGCGCACCGGGGGCGGTCGGAGGGCCGCGGTCTGCCAGCCGAGGTCAGCGGTGCGCACCGGACGTACGGCGCGCACGAACGTGCCGACCCCCGGACGGGTCTCCACCAGCCCCTGCGTCGACAGCGTCCGCAGCGCCCGTTGCACGGTGACCGGGCTGGCGCCGTGCTCGGCGACCAGCGCCCGCGTCGACGGCAGCCTCGACCCCGGGGCCGCCGTGCTCACCCACGCCCGCAACGCTGCCGCGATCCGCCCGCTGCTATCGTCATCCATGACGCAGCATGATAGCGCTACTCTCGCCCGCACCGCACCGCTTCCTCCGCGGCTCGCCGGACCGGCCTGGGGCCTGCTCGGGGTCGTCGGCTTCTCGTTGACGGTGCCGCTGACCCGCCTGGCCGTCGCCGACCTGTCGCCGCTGTTCGTCGGCTCCGGTCGGGCCGTCGTCGCGGCGCTCCTCGCCGGACTGTGCCTGGCCCTGACCCGGCAGCGGCTCCCGAGCTCCTCCCAGGCTGCCCGGCTGGCCGTCGTCGGCGGCGGCGTGGTCGTCGGGTTCCCCCTGCTGACGTCCTTCGCGCTGACCTCCGTCCCGGCCGCGCACGGCGCCGTCGTGATCGCCGTGCTGCCGGCCGCGACCGCGGTCGCCACCGTGCTGCGGACCGCGGAGCGTCCCCCGGCGGCTTTCTGGGTCGCGGCCGTCGCCGGCGCGGTGGCCGCCCTGGCGTTCGCCGGGCTCGAGGGCGGCGGCCTCGACGGGGTCGGGTGGGCCGACCTGCTGCTGCTCGGCGCCGTGGTGGCGGCGGCCACGGGGTACGCCGAGGGCGGGCTGCTGGCCCGCGAGATCGGTGCGTGGCAGACCGTGTCGTGGGCGCTCGTGCTCTGCGCGCCGCTGATGGCGGGCCTCACGGTGATCGCCCTGGTCGGCGAGGGGATGCCGACGGCGGGGCCCGGCGCCTGGGGCGCGTTCGCCTACCTCGGCGTCGTCAGCATGTTCCTGGCGTTCGTCGCGTGGTATCGCGGCCTGGGGACCGGACCGATGGCCACCGTCAGTCAGGTCCAGCTCGCGCAGCCGGTGATCAGCCTCGGCTGGGCGGCCCTGCTGCTGGGCGAGCACGTCGGGCCCGCCACGCTGCTGGGCGGTCTCGTCGTGGTCGCCTGCGCCGCGGGCGCGGTCCGCGTACGCCTGGCCGGGCTGGCCTGAGCCGGCTGTAACGCTCTGTTACTCCTTCTGGTGCAGCGTCATGACGCTGCACGAGACGATGTAACAGAGCGTTACAGCGCGCCGGGACCCGACGGCCCGGGTGACCGGCCCGCCCGCCGCACCTCCCGTGGCGTCCGCCCGAACCACCGGCGGCAGGCTCGGGTCAGCACCGCCTGCTCGGCGAGACCCAGCAGGCCGGCGACCTGGCTGAGCGGCAGGTCGGTGTCGAGCAGGTAGCCCTCGGCCGCCCGGCGCCGCTCCGCGTCCAGGACGCTGGCGAAGGTGGTGCCCTCGGCGGCCAGGCGGCGCTGCAGGGTGCGGGCGTGCAGGCCGAGCAGGCGGGCGACGGCGGCGACCTCGGGCGTCCCGGTCCCGAGCAGCTCCCGCACGGCACCGTGCACCCGGGGCGCCACGGTGTCGTCGAGCGCCGGCGACTGCCGGTCCAGGAACTCCAGGGCGAGCCGGCGGACGGTCTCGTCGCGCCCCGAGAGCGGCAGCGCACCCAGGCTGCTGGGCAGCCGCAGCATCGCCGCCGGCCGGCCGAACCGGACCCGGGCGCCGAAGAACTCCTCGTAGGCCGCGACCGGCGCGACGGGCTGGTACGGCAGGTCCACGGTGCGCAGGCCGTACGTTCCCCCGGCCAGCGTGCCGATGTTGCGGTGCAGCGAGGCCAGGCTCAGGTCGGTGCCCTGGCGCGGCGGGACGATGCCGGCCGGCGCCACGTCCAGCCGCAGCCCCTCGACCCCGCGTACGCCGTCGGGGTCGGGGACCGAGGTGATCCGCATGGCGGGCGCGTGGACGAACAGGTAGCGCGTGCTGCAGGCCAGCGCGTCGGCCACGGTGGGGGAGTTCTCGATGGCCAGCGCCAGCGGGCCGAGCAGGGAGAGGTCCTGGCGCCGGGCGATCCGCAGCCCGAGGTCGGGCCGGTCCAGCTCGGCCGCCGCCAGCTCGAGCACCCCGGCCAGCGCCAGGTCGGGCACCAGCAGGTCGTCGGTGTCGAGCGCGGCCGGGTCCAGCCCGGCCCGGCGGGCCAGCGCCTCGGCGTCGCCGCCGAGCGCGGTGACCTCGTCGCGGAACCCGCGCAGCCCGGCGGAACGGATGACCGACATGTCGTCCAGGATCAAGGATGTGTCGCGCAGGATCAAGAACGGCCGGGTCCGACCGCGCAGGATGGACCCATGAGCACCGACGACCTCGCCCTGCCCGCCCACGTCGACGTCGTCGTGGTCGGCGCCGGCCTGTCCGGCATCGGCGCGGGCTACCGCCTGCAGACCGAGTGCCCCGACCGCGGCTACCTGATCCTGGAGTCGCGAGAGGCGATGGGCGGCACCTGGGACCTCTTCACCTACCCCGGCGTCCGCTCCGACTCCGACATGTTCACCCTCGGCTACCAGTTCAAGCCCTGGCGCGAGGCCAAGGCGATCGCCGACGGCCCCTCGATCCTGCGCTACATCCAGGAGACCGCCGCCGAGTTCGGCATCGAGGAGCACATCCGCTACTCCACCAAGGTCGTCTCCGCCGACTTCTCCACCGCCGAGGCGCGCTGGACCCTGACCCTGGACCACCGTGGCGAGCGC
Source organism: Propionibacteriales bacterium (assembly GCA_038256225.1). Taxonomy (GTDB): domain Bacteria; phylum Actinomycetota; class Actinomycetes; order Propionibacteriales; family Nocardioidaceae; genus Nocardioides. Next base: position 5,274 of record JBBSKO010000045.1, read on the forward strand.
ACCACGATGACCTGCGACTTCCTCTACTCCTGCGCGGGGTACTACGACTACGACGACACCTACACCCCCGAGCTCCCCGGGATCGAGGAGTACGCCGGCACCGTCGTGCACCCGCAGTTCTGGCCCGCCGACCTCGACTACGCCGAGGCGAAGGTCGTCGTGATCGGCAGCGGCGCGACCGCAGTGACGCTGGTGCCGTCGATGACCAGCGGCGAGGGGCGCGCCGAGCACGTCACGATGCTCCAGCGCAGCCCCACCTGGATCAGCGCCGTACCCAGCCGGGACGCCAAGGCCGACTTCCTGCGCGCCCACCTGCCCGCGGGCCTGGCCCACACGCTGGTGCGGTCGAAGAACATCGCCTTCGGCACCGCGTTCTACCAGTTCTGCCGCCGCCGTCCCCAGAACGCCAGGAAGCTCCTGCTCGGCCTCGCCACGAAGATGCTGGGTGACGAGCAGATGGTCGCCGACCACTTCACGCCGTCCTACGACCCCTGGGACCAGCGGCTGTGCGCGGTGCCCAGCGGCGACCTGTTCACGTCCATCAAGGCCGGCGACGCCGAGGTGGTCACCGACACCATCGACTCGTTCGTCCCCGAGGGGATCCGGCTGACCTCCGGCCGGGTGCTCGAGGCCGACGTGGTCGTCACCGCCACCGGGCTGCAGCTGCTCGCCTTCGGCGGGATCAGCCCGCAGGTCGACGGCGAGACCGTGCCGCTCTCGGAGCAGTTCGTCTGGCAGGGCGCGATGATGACCGGCGTCCCGAACTTCGCGGTCTGCATCGGCTACACCAACGCCTCCTGGACCCTGCGCGCCGACCTGTCCCACAAGCTCGTCTGCAAGGTCCTGAACTGGATGGACGGCCACGACTACGCCGCCGTCGAGCCCCGACCGGACCGCGATCTCGCCGAGCGTCCCCTGCTCGACCTGGCCGCCGGCTACGTGCAGCGCTCCATCGACGCCTTCCCGCGCCAGGGCGACTCCGGGCCCTGGCGGGTGCGGCAGAACTACGTGCTGGACTCGATCACCACGCTGCGCACCAACCTGGCCAGGACGCTCGCGCCGACGCCGCGCTCGGCCGTCCGCCGGGCGCAGGACGAGAAGGTCGCCTGATGGGCGCCTCCACGTCGGCACCACGCACGATGCGCGCCCAGCGCCTCGACACCCGCACGCTGACCTTCGAGGTCACCGACGTCCCCGTGCCGACCCCGGGACCGGGCGAGGTGCTGATGAAGGTCGCGTTCTGCGGGATCTGCCACTCCGACCTCAGCCTGCTCGACGGCACGTTCCCCGCGATGGGCCCGCCGGTGATCACCCAGGGCCACGAGGCCTCCGGCACCATCGCCGAGCTCGGTCCCGGCGTCGTCGGCTGGTCGGTCGGGGACCGCGTCGTCCCGGCCGCCGGCCGCCCGTGCGGGCAGTGCCCGTCCTGCCGGCGCGCGGACCCCAGCAGCTGCACCGCGCTGGCGCTGATGGCCTTCGCCTACGACGGGGCGTGGGCGGAGTACACCGTCGCCCAGGCCGGCGGGCTGACCCGGATCCCCGACGACGTGTCGATGGAGCAGGCCGCGATCCTCGCCGACGCCGTCTCCACGCCGTACGGCGCCGTGGTCCACACCGGGCAGGTCCGCGTCGGTGAGGCGGTGGTCGTGTGGGGTGCCGGCGGCGTCGGGACCCACGTGGTCCAGCTGGCCCGCCTGGTCGGCGCCACCCCGATCGTCGCGGTCGACCTCGCCCTGGACTCCCGCGACCCCGACCTCGCCGCACGGATCGCCGAGGTCACCGGCGGGGAGATGCTCGACGTCGCCTTCGACTCCGTCGGCCTCAAGGTCACCTTCGACCAGGCCCTGGCCAGCCTGGGCTCGCGCGGCCGCCTGGTCGGCGTGGGGATGAGCAGCGAGGAGTGGTCGCTGGGACCGAGCATGTGGTTCAACCTCAGCCGCAAGGAGGTCCGCGGCCACCTCGGCTACCGCGTCGAGGACATCGGGGTGCTGGCCCGGCTGGTCTCGACCGGCCGCCTCGACCTCAGCCGGTCGATCAGCGGGGTGGTCTCGCTCGAGGACGTCGGCGAGGGCATCCGTCGGCTGCACGAGCGCGAGGGCAGCCCGGTCCGGATCCTCGTCCAGCCCTGAGCCGTACCGGACCGTGGTCCGGCGGGCCTAGGGTGCGCAGATGGACACCACCCGGCTCGCGGACGCCGACCGCACCCTGGCCGAGCACGAGGCGCACCTCGAGGCCGAGCTGGCCGCCCTGGTCGGCGGGCCCGCCGAGGCCGAAGGCATCCCCTTCGGCAAGCGGGTCGGCGAGGGGACCGCGGCCGCGGCGCACCGGATGTCGGCCGTCTCCACCCAGGAGCAGCTGCTGCGCTCGCTGACGGCGGTGCGCGACGCCCGCGCCCGGGTGGCCGACGGGACGTACGGCACCTGCGAGGTGTGCGGCGAGGAGATCCCGGCCGAGCGGCTGGAGGCGCGACCGCACGTCTCCCGCTGCGTCGCTCACGCCTGAGCGGCCGCGCCGCCGCGCTGCGCCGCGCTCAGGCCTCGACCGGGGGCGGCGTCGACGGGCCGGCCACGTCGGGGACCGGGTCGCACTGGGTGAGCGTGATCGCCTTGTAGACCTGGAACTCCTGCGAGGAGACCGCCGCGTCGGCGTAGTCCTCGGGCGGGAGAGCGGCGTACCACTGCACGGCCTCGAGCAGCTGGTCCGCCCGGTCGGAGCCGTCGAGCTGCTCCTCGGCGAGCGGGACCGCCTCGACGAAGCGGGCGACGGTCTCGTCGTACTCGCCCTCGTTGAAAGCGTCGATCCCGGCGCGCACCGCGGCGCAGGCGGGAGTCCGCGCGGGGGCCGCTCCGGTCGGGGGCTGGTCCGGCTCGTCGTCGGCGTCCGGGGACGGCGAGGACGACGGGGATGACGACGGGCCCGGGGCGGGCTCGTCGTCGGCAGCCGGACCGCCGCAGGCCGCGAGGGCGGGCAGCAGGAGCAGGAGGGCGGCACGACGCATGCGGCCGAGGCTAGGTGAGGAAGCCGCCGCCGGGACCATCCCAGCCGTGACCATCCCTGGGGTGGCTCCCGCGGGCCCGCCAGGCGCCGACGTCGCCCCGGACACACCCCACCGTTCGCCGCCGCCGCCCACCCCGATGGGGCAGGGTGGTGCCTGCGCCCGGATGGGCGCGCGAACCTGATGAGGGAGTCACGAATGCGACGCAGCAGGATCCTGATGGCTACGACCGCCCTCAGCATGAGCTTCCTGGTGGGCGGGTGCGGTGGTGGCACCGACGCCTACTGCGAGGACCTGCGTTCCGCTGAGGACCAGTTCACCGCCTTCGACGAGGGCACGCCCGACGCCCAGCAGTTCGAGGACGCCATCGCGACCTTCCGCTCGCTCGGTGAGGAGGCCCCCGACGAGGTGGCCCCGGACTGGGAGGTCTTCCTGGGTGCCTTCGACGACCTGGAGAGCGCCCTCGAGGACGCCGGCATCGGGTTCGGCGACCTCGCCGACATCCAGGGCGGTGAGCTGCCCGAGGGCCTCGACGAGCAGGCCCTGCAGGACCTCAGCACCGAGATCGAGTCCCTTGGTGGCGACGAGATCGAGGAGGCCAGCACCGCGATCGAGGAGCACGCCTCCTCCGAGTGCGACGTGGACCTCGGCGGGTCCTGACCCCAGACCAGCAGCACCGATCAGCAGCACCGATCAGCAGCACCGATCAGCAGCACCCAGCAAACTGCACCCAGCAGACAGGAGATGGACGTGCGACGTACGAAGATCATGATGGCCGGCAGCGCGCTGGCGCTCAGTCTGGCGCTCAGCGCCTGCAGCGGAGGCGACGAGGGGTCCGAGGAGCCGGCCGCCCCGTCCTCGGAGTCGGCCTCGGAGTCGGCCGAGACGCCCACGGAGTCGCCCTCGGAGTCGCCCTCGGAGTCGCCCTCGGAGTCCGAGGCTGCGCAGGCCGGCGGCTCGTCGGACTACTGCCAGCAGCTGGAGTCGGCGAACAAGCAGTTCACCGCCCTGGCGACCGGTGACCTGGCGGAGTTCGACGCAGCGATCACCACGCTGCAGGAGCTCGGCGACGCGGCCCCGCAGGAGATCTCCGGGGCCTGGGAGCAGGTCCTCGAGCCGGTCAACCAGCTGGAGACCGCGCTGCAGAAGGCCGGGCTGACCTTCGACGACCTCGACGGCCTCAGCCGCGGCGAGATCCCGCAGGGCGTGGACCCGCAGTCGCTGCAGCAGCTGGCCACCGAGGTCCAGGGGCTCAACAGCGCCGGTTCCGCCGAGGCCCAGGCCGAGATCACCGAGCAGGCTTCCACCGAGTGCGGTGTCGAGCTGGGTCAGTGACCCGCGCGTCCACCCGGACGCACGCACGACGACGGGGCACCCCGGCCGACCAGCCCGGGGTGCCCCGTCGCTGCGCCCCCCGTGTGCCCCGCCGGAACCGTCACGCCCCGGCGGGCCGGGCCCGGCGCAGGCACTCCTCCAGCAGGTCGAGGTAGACCGCCACCGCGCTGCCCTCGGGCCGCGCCGACCAGGCGAACCACGCCGTACGGGTGGCGGCGAGGGCGAGGTCGACGGTCAGGTTGGCGCCCAGGGGGTCGGTCGGATCCCGCTCGCGCAGCCAGTCGCGCAGGACCCCGGCGACCTCCTCACCGAGCTCCTGGGCCCGGTGGTCCAGGGCCCGGTCCGACCCGAGCAGCCGACGCCGTCGGGCCACCTCGTCCTGGCCGGCCCGGGTGAGGCCGAGGAGCACCGCGGAGACGGCGTCCCACGCCGGCAGGGCGGCCGGCTGCTCGTCGACCAGGACGGCCAGGCGCTCCCGGTCGGCGGGGGAGGGGTCCAGCACGACGCCCTCCTTGGTGTGGAAGTAGTTGAAGAACGTGGTGCGCGAGACCCCGGCGGTCGCGGCGATCTCCTCGACGCTGACCCCGGCGTACCCGCGCTCCTCGAAGAGCCGCCAGGCGGCCTCACGGATGTCGCGCCGCGCGGCGTCCTTCTTCTGCTCACGCAGCCCCACGGTCGTCCTCCTCCCGACCCGTCCGGGTCGCTCTCGATCAGGGGCGCCAACCGGGAATGAAGCGGGCGCCCCTCAAAGTTGTACCGCGTACACCTTTGCCGCACCAGGTCCCGCGCCACCACACCGGCCTCGACCACGCCCGACCAGGAGCCCGCGTGACCCAGACCCCCACCGCCCCGCCCGGCACCGACGAGGCCCTCCTGCCGGGGGCGTCCCGGCTGATCGCGCTGCTCGTCGGCTCCGCCTTCGTGGTGATCCTCAACGAGACCATCATGAGCGTCGCGCTGCCCTCCCTGATGGTCGACTTCGACATCACCGCGGCGACCGCGCAGTGGATCACCACCGCGTTCCTCCTGACGATGGCCGTGATCATCCCGGTCACCGGCTACCTGATCAGGAGGTTCCCGCTGCGGCTGCTGTTCACCGTCGCCATGGTCTCCTTCAGCGTCGGCACACTCGTCGCCGCCGTGGCGCCCACCTTCGGGCTGCTCGTCCTGGGTCGGGTGATCCAGGCCAGCGGCACCGCGGTGATGATGCCGCTGCTGATCACCACCGTGCTCAACCTCGTGCCAGCCAGCAAGCGGGGCCGGATGATGGGCACGATCTCGATCGTCATCTCCGTCGCCCCGGCGATCGGGCCCACGGTGTCGGGCCTCGTGCTGGCCAACCTGACCTGGCGCTGGATGTTCTGGATCGTGCTGCCGATCGCCCTGCTCGCGCTCGGGCTGGGCCGGCTGTGGGTCCGCGACGTCACCCCGGTCACCGGGGGCCGCGTCGACATGGTCTCGGTCGTGCTGTCGGCCCTCGGCTTCGCCGGGCCGATCTACGGGCTGTCCAGCATCGGGGAGAGCGCCACCGGCGACACGCTCGTCGCGCCGTGGATCCCGGTCCTCGTCGGCGTCGTGGCGCTGGCGGTGTTCGTACGCCGTCAGCTGCAGCTGCGCGACCGCGCGCTGCTCGACCTGCGGGCGTTCGCCTCACGGACCTTCACCGTGGCCGCGCTGCTGGTGGTGGCGGCCATGATGGCGCTGTTCGGGACGCTGATCCTGCTGCCGATCATGCTCCAGGACGTGCTCGGCCTGTCCACGCTGGAGACCGGCCTGGTGCTGCTGCCCGGTGGCGCGACGATGGGCCTGATGGCCCCGTTGGTCGGCCGCGCCTTCGACCGGGTCGGCCCGCGTCCCCTCGTGCCCCCGGGCGCGCTGCTGGCCAGCGTCGCACTGTGGCTGATGAGCACCTTCGGCGCGACGACCGCCACCGGCACCGTCGTCGCCGTGCACGTGCTCCTCAGCGTCGGCGTCGCGCTGATGTTCACCCCGCTGCTGACCTCGGCGCTCGGCTCGCTGCCGCAGCACCTGTACTCGCACGGCAGCGCGATCGTCAGCACCGTCCAGCAGGTCGCCGGCGCCGCCGGCACCGCGTTGTTCATCACCGTGATGACCCGCGGCGGCGCCGCTGCGGTCGAGACCGGTGCGGGCGCGGCCCGGGCCACCGAGCTCGGTGTCCAGGACGCCCTGGTCTGGGGCGGCGTCGTATCCTCGGTCGCGGTCGTGCTCTCGCTGCTGGTCCGTGGCGGTGGCGCGGCCGAGGCGCCCGCGGCGCCGTCCGCCCAGGACGCGGCTGCGGTGGACGCCCCGGCGGAAGCCGTGTGGCGCTGAGGGTCAGCCGTGGCACCGGGTCCACTCCCGGAACGGCGCCACGGGGTCCTCGGTCGTCCGCTGCTCGGCCGGCAGGGCCCGGGCGGCCGGCGGTCGGGCGACCTCGTCGTAGAGGGTCGCCAGCGTCATGTAGCGGCCGCCGTCCTCGTCGTGCTCGCCCTGCTGCTCCCGGGTCGCGGCGTCGACGACCCGCTCGGGCGCGGCGTAGTACAGCGCGCCCAGGCACATCGGGCACGGGTAGGCCGTGACGTAGACGTCGCAGCCGGCGAGGTCCGTACGGCCGGCGGCCGCCAGCTCACGGATGGCGGTGACCTCGGCGTGCGCGGTGACGTCGCCGGACCGGCTGACCTGGTTCGTCGCCTCGTGCAGCACCTCGCCGGACGAGGTCGCGGTCGACCGGGCGGCTCAGGCGGGGTCCGCCGGGAAGGGGAACACCGCGGGCGAGCGGCGGCCGTCCGCGCCCACCGAGCACACCGCCAGCACCGCGTTGTGCTTGGACAGGTCGACGGTGCGGCGCAGCCGACCGCCCACGGGGACCCGGCGCAGCCACAGGGGCTCCGCGGTGGGGCGCCACACGACCTCGTAGCCCGCGGGGTCGCCGGGGGCCGGCTGCCAGGTCAGGGTCGTGTCGTTGGTGAGCTCGCTGGTCTCGATCCGCGCGTCGACCGGCGTTTCGGGAGCCTGCGCCAGGCTCGACAGGGTCGCTGCGTTGACGCGCGCGACGCCGGCGACGTAGTCCCAGTCGCAGAAGTCGGGCAGGTCGCCGTACTGCACGCCGTCCTCGACGCGCACGTCCTGGTGCTGGTGGGCGTCGTTTTCGTTCGGCTCGGTGAACCGGGGGGCCGGGTAGCCGGCCTCCAGGAACGGGCGGTGGTCGCCGTCGGGCCAGACGGCGGTGTCGAGGGTGCCGGCGGAGGAGGGGGTGGTGGGTCGTCCCGAGACGGAGATCTGGTGCTCCGTGATGGGGGCGGTGTGCCTCCCGTCACCCTGCCACGGGGGCGGCGGCCCACCCGGGGGAGAATGGTGGCGTGAGGTTCACCGAGCACGAGATGACGGTCGGGGTCGAGGCGGTCGCCCGCGAGCTGTTCGCCGCGACCCGACCGCCCTGGAA
>JBBSKO010000046.1:0-12850 GCA_038256225.1 Propionibacteriales bacterium
CCAAGGAGCCTGGCTGCGGGCGCACCCCGTGGCACCACGACGACGAGCACTTCCCGCTCGACTCGCTGCAGGTGGTCACCGCGTGGATGCCGGTCTCGGCGATCCCGGCCCCGATGGGCCCGCTGTCGTTCGCCCACGGCACCGAGCTGCGGGAGGTGCTCGCCGGGCTGGAGTTCGACAAGGTGGGCACGACCTACGACGTCGCGGTCTCGCAGCGTTTCGGTGCCTCCGGCGTGCAGGTCACCGAGACCCCGTACGCCGTCGGGGAGGTCAGCTTCCACTCCTCGCTGTGCTTCCACACCGCCGGTCCGAACCGGACGACCCAGCCACGCCGGGCGCTGGCCACGACGTACTTCGCCGATGGCGCCCGCGTGGTCGACGCCCCCACGATGATCAGCGGCACCTGGCAAGAGTTCCTGCCCGACACCGAGCCCGGGGCGGTGGCGCGCAGCCGGCTCAACCCGGTGGTCGGCCGCGGCTGAGGCTCCAGCGGGGCAGCGGGGCGGGCACGCGCTACAGTGAGCGCGTGCCCACCCGCGAGCTGCTCCTTCGCCAGCCGCGCTGATCCCGTCCCGGATCGCGCGGCCACCCCTCCTGCGTGAGGGGTTTTTTCATGCCCGCAGCAGCCCGACCAGAAGGACCCCGTGATGACCCAGACCACCCCGCCCGACACCGCGACGGGTGACGCCGAGACCTACGACGCCGTGGCGCTGCAGGAGAAGTGGCGCGCGGTCTGGGACGAGCGCGAGCCGTTCACCGCCGACGACGACAGCCCGCGCGAGAAGCGCTACGCGTTGACGATGTTCCCCTACCCCTCGGGCGACCTGCACATGGGTCACGCCGAGGTGTTCGCGCTGCACGACGTGGTCGCACGCTACTGGCGCTTCCGCGGCTACGAGGTGATGAACCCGATCGGCTGGGACTCCTTCGGGCTGCCGGCCGAGAACGCCGCGATCCGCAACGACGAGCACCCCTCGACCTACACCTACGCCAACATCGAGACCCAGGCCGCCTCGATGCGCCACTACGGCCTGGCCTTCGACTGGAGCCGGCGGCTGCACACCTCCGACCCGGAGTACTACCGGTGGACGCAGTGGCTGTTCACCAAGTTCCGTGAGCGGGGCCTGGCCTACCGCAAGAACAGCGCGGTCAACTGGTGCCCGCAGGACCAGACCGTGCTGGCCAACGAGCAGGTCGTCGACGGGGTGTGCGAGCGCTGCGGCGCCGAGGTCACCAAGCGTGAGCTGACCCAGTGGTACTTCCGGATCACCGACTACGCCGAGGAGCTGCTCGGCGAGCTGGACGCGCTGGAGGCGACCTGGCCCACCCGGGTGGTCACTGCCCAGCGGAACTGGATCGGCCGCTCCGAGGGCGCCCACGTCTCCTTCGTCGTCGAGGGACGCAGCGAGCCGCTGCGCGTCTACACCACGCGCCCGGACACCGTGTTCGGTGCGACGTTCATGGTCGTGGCCGCCGACGCGCCGCTGGCCGCCGAGCTGTGCACCGACGAGCAGCAGGGGGCGCTGGAGGCGTACCGCGCCGAGGTGCGACGCGCGAGCGACATCGAGCGGCTGGCCACCGACCGCCCGAAGACCGGTGTCTTCCTGGGGGTGCACGCCACCAACCCGGTGACCGGTGCGCAGGTCCCGGTGTGGGCCGCCGACTACGTGCTGGCCGACTACGGCACGGGCGCGATCATGGCCGTGCCCGGCCAGGACCAGCGCGACTGGGAGTTCGCGGCCCGCTTCGACCTGCCGGTGGTCCGCACCGTCCAGCCGCCGGCCGACTTCGAGGGCGAGGCGTTCACCGGCGACGGCGCCGCGATCAACTCCGCCAACGACGAGATCGACCTGGACGGCATGGGGGTGGCGGAGGCCAAGGCCGTCGTCATCCCGTGGCTGGAGTCGAAGGGCCTGGGCGAGGGCACCGTCAACTACCGGCTGCGCGACTGGCTGCTGTCGCGCCAGCGCTACTGGGGCGTGCCGATCCCGGTCGTGCACTGCGGTCCGTGCGGCGAGGTGGACGTCCCCGAGGACCAGCTGCCCGTCGAGCTTCCGGAGCTGCGCGGCGCGGACCTGAAGCCGAAGGGCGTCTCGCCGCTGGCCGCGGCCGAGGACTGGGTCAACGTGGACTGCCCGTCCTGCGGGGGTCCGGCCAAGCGCGACAGCGACACCATGGACACCTTCGTGGACTCGTCCTGGTACTTCCTGCGCTACTGCTCCCCGCACTACACCGAGGGTCCGTTCGACCCGGCGGTGACGAACGCCTGGATGAACGTCGACCTCTACATCGGCGGCGTCGAGCACGCGGTGCTGCACCTGCTGTACGCCCGCTTCTTCACCAAGGTGCTGCGCGACATGGGCCTGCTGGAGACCGGCGAGCCGTTCGGCGCGCAGCTGAACCAGGGCTTCGTGATCAACCAGGGCAAGAAGATGAGCAAGTCGTTGGGCAACGGGGTCAACCTGGGCGCGCAGCTGGACGAGTTCGGCGTCGACGCCGTCCGGCTGACCCTCGTCTTCGCCGGTCCGCCCGAGGACGACATCGACTGGTCGGAGATGAGCCCGTCGGGCTCGTTGCGCTTCCTGCAGCGCGCCTGGCGGCTGGCCGGCGACGTCACCAGCGCGCCGGGCACCGACCCGGCCGGCGGCGACGCCGCGCTGCGCTCGGTCACCCACCGCACCGTCGAGGAGGTGCAGCGCCTGGTCGAGGGCCACAAGTTCAACGTGGTCGTGGCCCGGACGATGGAGCTGGTCAACGCCACCCGGAAGGCCATCGACACCGGCGTCGGACCCGCGGACCCCGCCGTGCGCGAGGCCGCGGAGACGGTCGCGCAGCTGCTGAGCCTGATCGCGCCGTACGTCGCGGAGGAGATGTGGGAGCGCCTGGGCCACGAGCCCTGCGTGGCGCAGTCGACCTGGCTGAGCGTCGACCCCGCCCTACTGGTCCAGGCCTCGGTGACCGCCGTCGTCCAGGTCCAGGGCAAGGTCCGCGCGCGGCTCGAGGTCAGCCCCGACGTCACGGCTGCGGACCTCGAGGCGGCCGCGCTGGCCGACGAGGACGTGCAGCGCGCGATCGAGGGCCGCCCGGTCCGCAAGGTGGTCGTCCGCGCACCGAAGCTCGTCAACGTCGTGGTCTGAGGCGCCGACAGGACCGGCAGGGGCCACCCGGCCTTCACCCTGACGACGCGCAGGGGTCGTCGGGACGGGGTCGGTTGGGTGCATGACCTCTCGGGAACCCCGCTCCGCCCTGCCCACCCTCGCCGGCGCCCCGGCCTCGCGCCGTACGGTGCTCGCCGCCGCCGGCCTCACCGGACTGGCGGCCGGCGCCGCCTCGACGGGAGGTGCCCCGGCGCGGGCCGCCGGTGTGCGGCCCACCGCGGCCGCGCCGTCGACCCGCCGTGACCCGTTCACCCTGGGCGTCGCCTCGGGCGACCCGGACCCCGACGGGTTCGTGATCTGGACCCGGCTGGCCGTCGACCCGCTGGCCGAGGACGGGTTGGGCGGGATGCCCGCGCGCCGCTACCCGGTGCGCTGGGAGGTCGCCACCGACGACCGGTTCCGGCGCGTGGTGCGCCGCGGCACCACGGGCGCGGGGCCCGAGGCCGCGCACTCGGTCCACGTGGAGCTGACCGGCCTCGAGCCGGGCCGGGAGCACCACTACCGCTTCCGCGTCGGCCGGTACGTCTCCCCGGCCGGCACCACCCGGACCGCCCCGGCGCACCGGGCGCGGGTGGCGTCCCTGGCGATGGCGTTCGCCTCCTGCTCGAACTACCCGGCCGGCCACTTCACCGCCTACCGCCGGCTCGCCGAGGAGCAGCCGGACCTGGTCGTCCACCTCGGGGACTACCAGTACGAGGGCGCGGCCGGCGACAGCGTGGTCGGGCGACCCCACGCCGGGCCCGAGACGGTGACCCTGGCGAACTTCCGCCAGCGCCTCGCCCAGTACAAGACCGACCCGGACCTCCAGGCGGCGCACGCCGTCGCGCCGTGGCTGGTCATCTGGGACGACCACGAGGTCGACAACAACTACGCCGACCTGGTCCCGGAGAAGGTCGAGGAGACACCGGGCTTCGCGGACCGGCGCGCGGCGGCGTACCGCGCGTACTACGAGAACATGCCGCTGCGCCGCACGTCGGTGCCGCGGGGCCCGGACCTGCAGCTGTTCCGGCGGGTGCGGTGGGGCTCGCTGGCGACCTTCCACCTGCTCGACACCCGTCAGTACCGCTCCGACCAGGCCTGCGGGGACGGGTACCAGGACTGCCCCGAGGCGGCCGACCCCGCCCGTACCCTCACCGGCGGCGAGCAGGAGGCCTGGCTCGACCACGGGCTGCGCGGCTCCGAGGCCCGCTGGGACCTGTTGGCCCAGCAGGTCTTCTTCGGCCAGCGGGACAGCGACCCCGCCGCCGCGCGGACGGTGTCGATGGATGCCTGGGACGGCTACCCGGCCTCCCGCGACCGCGTCGTGTCGTCCTGGGTCGAGGGCGGGGTGCGCAACCCGGTCGTCCTCACCGGCGACGTCCACGCGCACTGGATCTCCGACCTCTACCGCGACCAGGCCGACCCCTCCTCGGGCCTGGTCGGCTCCGAGCTGGTGACGTCGTCGATCACGTCCGGCGGCGACGGCTACGACGCACCGACGGGGGAGCACCCCTGGTTCCCGCAGAACCCGAACCTGCGGTTCTGGACCAACCTGCGCGGCTACGTCAGCACCACGATCACCCCCGACGCGATGGACGCCCGGTTCCGCTGCCTGCCGTCGGTGACCGACCCGGACGCCGCAGCGTTCACCCGCACGGAGTGGAGGATCGAGGACGGCGTGCCCGGCGCCCGGCAGGTCTCCGACTCGCCGCTGCCCGCCGGGGCGGCGGCGCGGCGCCGGATGCCGAGCGACGCCGAGATCGTCGCGGACACCATCGAGCAGGAGACCGGCGTCCGCCCCTGACCCGCGGCGGCAGTAGCGTGCCCGCATGCCGATCGCCCGGGTCGCCGTCGTCACGGACTCCACCGCGAGCCTGCCGGCCGACGTCGCCGCGGCGCACTCGCTGATCGTGGTGCCGCTGCAGGTCGTCCTCGGCGCGCACGCCCACCTCGAGGGGTCGCCGGAGGCCACGCCGGGCCGGGTCGCGCAGGCGCTCCGCGACCACGTCCCGGTCAGCACGTCGCGACCGGCCCCGGCCCGGATGCTGGAGGCCTACCGGGCGGCGGCCGACGCGGGGGCCGAGGCCGTCGTCTCGGTGCACCTGTCGGGTCAGATGAGCGGCACGGTGGAGGCCGCCCAGCTGGCCCGGCGGGAGTCGCCGGTGCCGGTGACGGTGGTCGACACGCGGCAGGTCGGGTTCGGGACCGGGTACGCCGCGGTCACCGCCGCCGAGGTGCTCGCGGCGGGTGGCGGCGTCGAGGAGGCCGCGGCCGCTGCCCGGGACCGGGCCGCGGCGTGCTCGGCGCTCTTCTACGTCGACACCCTGGAGTACCTGCGTCGGGGCGGCCGGGTCGGCGCGGCCGCCGCCCTGCTCGGCGGGGCGCTCGCGGTCAAGCCGCTGCTGACCATCGAGGACGGCGTGGTGACCAGCCTCGAACGGGTCCGCACCTCGGCCCGGGCGCTCTCGCGGCTGGAGGAGCTGGCCGTCGAGCGGGCCGGGTCCGGCCCGGTCGACGTCGGCGTCGCGCACCTGGCCAGCGAGGAGCGCGCAGCGACCCTCACGGCCGCGCTGGGCGAGCGCCTCGCCGACCAGCTCGAGGGCCGCGAGGTCTGGTGCGCCGAGCTCGGCGCGGTGCTGGGGGCGCACGTGGGGCCCGGGACGATCGCGGTCTGCGTGGCGCCCCGCCCCTGATCGGCCGTAACTCCGCAATTGCGCGGTGGTGACTGAACGGGCACGTGACTTTCAGTCGTAGCTCCGCAATTGCGCAGTTACGACAGGCGCGTGCGGCCGCTCCAGGCGTCGAGCCGGGCCGCGCAGACCGGGGTCCGACGGCCGGGCGGCACCAAGGCGTCCACAGGCGCTGCTCTCGCACCGTCCTCCACCGGTCACGACGCAGGGCGCGCGTCGGCTCCGGTCCGGTCCTTAGCGTCACGTCCATGCGCCCGCCCACCGACTCCGTCCGCGGCTCGTACGACGACGTCCTGCAGCGCCGCCGGGACGCGCTGCGCGTGCAGCCGCCCGACCCGGACCCCGCGGGCCCGCCGACGCCCGGGGTGTCGCCCGGGGTGTCGCCCGGGGTGACGCCCGGGGTGTCGGCAGGGATAGGAGACCCGTACGTGCTCCCGGTGCCGGGTCGGCACATCTCGCGCCGCTCCGCCCAGGAGCCCCGCACGGTGGCCGGCCGGGCCGTGGGCGAGGTGGTCGCCGGTGTCGTGCCGGTACCGCTGCGCGGGCGGATCGGGCTCGGGGGCGCCCAGCTCGCCGTGCTGGCGGTCGTGGTCGCGGTGGCGCTGAGCGTGACGGCGTGGTGGGTGCTGCGGGCCGATGCCCGGACGGTGGAGGCGCCCGCCCCGGCGGCGGGGCTCGAGCCGGCGGCGGACCTGGTCGTACTGGAGCCGGCGGCGGCGTCAGGGTCGGCGGCAGGCTCGGCCTCGGCCTCGGCGTCGGCGTCGGGGTCGACCGAGCCCGCCGAGCCCCTACAGGCGTCGGCGCCGGGGGAGGCGGCACCCGCGGCACCCGCGGCGGCCGAGGGGGAGGTGACGGTCGACGTCGCCGGTACGGTGCGCCGTCCGGGCGTCGTCACGCTGCCGGCGGGTGCGCGGGTGGTGGACGCGCTCGACGAGGCCGGCGGGGCGCGGCCCGGGGTCGACCTCTCGCCGCTGAACCTGGCCCGCGTGCTCGTCGACGGTGAGCAGGTCCTGGTCGGTGCGCCGGCGGCCGGCGCGACGACCGCGGGGGCCGCGTCCGGGACGGCGACCGCCTTGCCCCCGCCGACCGAGGCGGCCCCGACCGGCCTGGTCGACCTCAACACCGCCGACGTGGCGGCCCTGGAGGAGCTGCCCGAGGTCGGACCCGTCACGGCGGCCGCGATCGTGGCCTGGCGGGAGGAGAACGGCGGGTTCACCGCGGTGGAGGAGCTGCTCGAGGTGGACGGGATCGGGGAGGTCACGCTGGCTCAGATCGCCCCGCACGCGACGGTCTGAGGCCCGGCGGTGCGGGTCCCGGCGGCCGAGGAGGAGCCGCGCCGCACCGACCTGCGGCTGGTCCTGGTGGGGGCGGCCGCGTGGGCCGGGGCGCTGCTGGCACGGGCGTACGGCCCACCGGCCGTCCTGGTCCCGGTCCTGCTGGTGCCGGTCGTGGTGGTCGGCGCCGTCGCGACCCGGCGGCGGGCACCGGCCGTCCTCGTGACCGTGCTCGGGGTGCTGGTGGCCCTGGGCGCGGGCGCCGGTGCGACGGTGCTGCGGGCCGGGTCGGTGGCGCAGAGCCCGGTGACGGCGCTGGCCGCCGAGGGCGCGGTGGTGACGCTGACCGGCAGCGTGGTGACGGACCCGCGCGTGGTGCCGGGGCGGTTCGCCGACCTGGTCGCCGTGCGCGTCGACGTCCGCGACGTGACCGGTCGCGGCGAGCGGTTCCTGCTCTCCGCGCCCGCGCTGGTCCTGGGCGGTCCGGAGTGGGCGTCGGTCGAGCTCGGGTCCGAGGTCAGGACCACGGGTCGGCTGGCCGCCGCCGACGACCCCGACCTGGCGGCGCTGCTGCTGGGTGCCCGGGCCCCGGAGGTGGTGGCGCCGCCCGGTCCGGCCTGGCGCGCCGCCACCCACCTGCGCACCAGCATCCGCACCGCCGTGGACCACCGGCCACCCGAGCAGGCCGCCCTCGTGCCGGCCCTGGTGGACGGCGACGACGCGGGGCTCGACCCCGCCCTGGTGGCGGACTTCGCCACGACGGGCCTGACCCACCTGACCGCCGTGAGCGGCACCAACCTCACGCTGGTGGTCGGGTTCCTGCTGGCGCTCGCACGCTGGGCCGGCGTCCGCGGGCGGTGGCTGACGGTCGTCGGGGCGTTCGGCGTGGTCGGGTTCGTGCTGCTCGCCCGCACCGAGCCGAGCGTGCTGCGGGCCGCCGCGATGGGCACCGTCGGACTGCTCGCCTTCGGGCTCGACGGCCGGGACCGGGCGCTGCGTGCCCTGGGACTCGCGGTGCTGGTCCTGGTGGTGCTGCAGCCGCACCTGGCCGCGGCCCCGGGGTTCGCGCTGTCGGTCCTGGCGACGGCCGGCATCGTCCTGCTCGGGCCGGGGATGAGGGACGCCCTGGCCGGATGGCTCCCCCGGGTGCTGGCCGAGGCGGTCGCGGTGCCGCTGGCCGCGCAGCTGGCCTGCACCCCGGTGGTGGCCGCCATCTCAGGTCAGGTGAGCCTGGTCGCGGTCGGGGCCAACCTGCTGGTCGGCCCGGTGGTGGGGCCGGCCACGGTCCTCGGCCTCGTCGCCGGTCTGGTCGGACTGCCGGGTGGGACCGCCACCACCGTGTCGCGCGGGCCCGGCACGCTCGCGGCCTGGTGTGTCGGGTGGATCGTCCTCGTCGCCCGGCGGGGTGCCGACCTGCCGCTGCCGGCGCTCACGTGGGGGACCGGGGCCGTGGCGCTGGCCCTGCTGACGATGCTGACCGTGCTGGTGGCGCTGCTCGCTCCCTGGGTGCTGCGGCGTCGGGTCCTGGCCGTGCTGCTCGCCGTGGTCCTCGTCGTCGTGGTCGGGGCCCGGGTGCCGCTGCCCGGGGGCTCCTGGCCCCCGCCGGGCTGGGTGGCGGTGGCGTGCGACGTCGGGCAGGGGGACGCTCTGGTGCTGCGGAGCGGTCCGGGCAGCGCGGTCGTGGTCGACGCCGGGCCCGAGCCCGAGGTCGTCGACCGGTGCCTGGACCGGCTCGGCGTCACGCAGGTCCCGCTCGTCGTGCTGACCCACTTCCACGCGGACCATGTCGACGGACTCCCCGGCGTGCTCGAGGACCGTGCCGTCGGCCGGGTGGTCGCCACCCGGGTGCTCGACCCGCCGTCGGGCGTCGCGCAGGTGACCGAGGCCCTCGAGGACGCGGGCGACACCGCGGCCGCGGCCGCTCCCGCGGGCACCGTCCGGGTCGGGGACGTCGTCCTCCAGGTGCTCTGGCCCGGACCCGGTCCGGTCACCGACGGCGCGGGGGACGGGTCGAGCGCCAACGACGCCAGCGTGGTGCTGCTGGCCGAGGTGGGGGGCGTACGCCTCCTCCTGACCGGCGACGTGGAACCGTCCGGGCAGGCCCGGATCGCTGCGGAGCTGGGCGGCGCCGACCTCGGGGTCGACGTGCTCAAAGTGCCCCACCACGGCAGCTCGTACCAGGACCTCGACTGGCTCACCGGGCTGGCGGCGGGCGCCGCGCTGGTCTCGGTGGGCGCCGACAACGGCTACGGCCACCCCGCGCCCGACGTCCTCGCCGCACTCAGGACGGCCGGCGCCGAGGTGCACCGGACCGACGAGGACGGCGACCTCGCGGTCGTCGCCGATCCCGACGGAGGGCCCGTGACGGTGGTCGACGGCTGAGCCCTCCGGTCGTCCCGGGGCGAGGAGAGGTCGCGCCGGCCGTGTCGGTGCGTTGTGGGAGGCTGATCGCATGTCGCCTGCTGACGTCCTGGGCCGGGTGCTGCTGGTGACCGGCAAGGAGGAGTACCTCGCCGAGCGCGTGGTCGCACGGGTCCGCGGCGTGGTCCGCGCGCACGACGCCGAGGCCGAGCTCGCCGACACCGACGCCTCCTCGCTCAGCCTCGCCACCCTGGGCGAGCTCGCGGCGCCCTCGCTGTTCTCCACCGTGCGCTGCGTCGTGGTGCGCGGTCTGCAGGACCTCCCCGAGGAGTCGTCCGCGGGTCTGCTGTCCTACGCCGCGGCGCCGGCCGAGGACGTGGCGCTGGTCCTGGTCCACGGCGGCGGGCAGAAGGGGACCGGGCTGCTGGCCAAGCTGCGCAAGGTCGCCGCCGTCACCGAGGAGAAGACCGGGGAGGTCAAGGCCTCCGAGCTGGCGGCCTTCGTGGCCGGCGAGGTCCGGGCCCACGGGGCGACCATCGACCGCGAGGGCGCCCAGGCGCTGGTGCAGGCCGTCGGTCACGACCTGCGCGGCCTGGCCGCCGCGGCCTCCCAGCTGGCCTCCGACTTCGGCCGTGCACGGATCAGCGAGGAGGTCGTCGGTCGCTACTTCGGCGGCCGCGCCGAGGCCAAGTCGTTCGCCGTGGCCGACGCGGCCTTCGCCGGTCGCCGCCAGGCGGCGCTCGAGGAGCTGCGCTGGGCGTTGGACAACGGCACCGCGCCGGTGCTGGTCACCTCGGCCTTCGCCGGCAGCGTCCGCGGCCTGGCCCGGTACAAGGGGGCGCCCCGGGGCATGCGGGAGGCCGACCTGGCCCGCGAGATCGGCGTCCCGCCGTGGAAGGTCCGCCAGGTGCGGGACCAGTCGCGGTCCTGGCCCGACGACGCCCTCGCCGCGGCGATCCGTGCCGTGGCTCGCGCCGACGCCGACGTGAAGGGCGCGGCCAGCGACGCGGCCTACACCCTCGAGCGCCTGGTGCTCACGGTCGCGGCGCTGCGCGACGTCCGCTGACCCACCCCGGGCGGCGGCGCCGCGGACGGGTCGACCGGGGACGACGACGACCCGCCGGGGGATCCCCGGCGGGTCGTGACGTCAGGCTCGGCCGCCCAGGCGGCGCCGGCTCAGAGAGAGGCGGTGCGCTTGCCGATGGCCGACTTGCGGTTGGCGGCCTGGTTCTTGTGGATGACGCCCTTGGAGACGGCCTTGTCGAGCTTGCGGGTCGCGGCCTGACCCAGGGTCGCCGCCGTCGCGGTGTCGCCGGAGTCGGCGGCCTCGCGGAACTTGCGGATGGCGGTCTTGAGGTCGCTCTTGACCGCCTTGTTGCGCTGGTGACGCTTCTCGTTCTGCTTGATGCGCTTGATCTGGGACTTGATGTTCGCCACTGCTACGCCTTCGTCGTCGGGTGTGCTGCCGGTCGGTGCCTGGTACGTCTGGTGAGCGGGCGCGTCAGCGCCCCACTGCGACAGGCAAGGCTAGCAGCGGGCCCGGGGGCGCCCAAATCAGGCGCCGGGACCACCGGCGTGAGCCGTTGCCGTCGAACCCGAGCGTACGGGCCGCCCCGGCCAGCACGCGCGGCCGGTCACCGCCAGCCCCTGCGCTCGCAGAGCCAGGTCCAGCAGACCTCCGCCTGCCACCGCTGGGCCTCGCGGACATGGGGCGAGGTGGTCGGCACCGGCATCGTCGCCGAGTGCAGGAACATGCCGGTGACCAGGGCCAGCAGCGCGTCCACGTCGCCGGGTCTGACGTCGCGGGTCAACCGCGCGCCGGCCAGGGCATCCTCGACGTCGAGACCGTCGCCGCGCGGCCCGATCATCAGCATGACCGTGTCGACCCAGGCGGCGCCGATCGCGGGCCAGGCCCAGTCGCACACCAGCGTCCGACCGTCGTCGGCGAGCAGCAGGTTGTCGTCGCGGACCTCGGTGTGGACCACGCTCGCACCGGCGGTGGCGGCTCCGAACCCCGCGGCGAGCCGGGCCGCCTGCTCGCGCCGCTCGGCCAGCAGGGGGAACGCGACCGCGGCCACCCGGGGCGCCTGCCAGCAGCCCGGTGCGTCGGCGAGGTCGTCGGCCAGCGCGGCCGGGCCGGACCCCGACAGCAAGCGCCCGGAGGGCGGGGTCAGCGCCCCGGCGACCTGGTCGAGGGCGTCGACGCAGCGGGCCAGGTCCACGGTGTCCCAGGGGCGGCGGGGCGCCCGGGCCTCGACGTGCTCGAGGCCCAGCACGACCCACTCCTCGTCCTCGTGCACCCACCGCAGCGCGGGGGCCGGCACCGCGTCCGGCAGGGCCGCGAGCGTGCGGGCCTCGGCGCGGTACGAGCCGGCGAACGCGCGCTGCGCCAGCACCGACGCCGCCTTCACGAAGTGCCGGCTGCCGTCGGCGCAGACGAGCACCGAGGCGAAGGCCGGCGTGAACCCACCGCCCTGCGAGCGCGCCTCGACCACGGGGGAGCCGCACCGCTGCTCGATCAGCCGCCGCAGGTGGACCGGCAGGAACCGCCACTCCAGGCGCCGCGCGGTGCGCCCGTGCGGGACCAGGGACGGGATCGGGAAGGGGGCCACCACGCCCCCATCGTCGCCGATGACGCTCCCGACCGGCCGAGGTGACGCTCGCGGCGCGTCGAGATGACGGTTCCGGCGCCCCAGGCCCTTCCGACCGGGGTCAGGCAGGTACCTCGGCCTCGGTCTCGTAGCGCCGGACCGCGGTGACCAGCCCCTCGGCCACCTCGAAGACGACCCAGGTGTCGGCCGGTTCCGTGGTCGGCACGTCGGCCGGCGCGTCGGGCGCCCGCCACCGCGCGTGCTCGTGCACCACGACGCGCCCGCCGTCGGCGAGGAGCTCGTGCTGCGGCTCGAGCGAGATCCCGGAGCGCTCCAGCCAGGCCCGCATCACGTCGGTGCCGCGCGCCTCCCCGCGCGGGCCGCCGACCGCGACGTCGGGTGAGCAGAGCACCAGCGCCCGGCGTACGGCCCCGGCCTCGACGGCCTCGTGCCAGGCCGCGACCACCCGGGCCGGGTCCTGCTCGGGCACCGAGCCGAGCGCGCGGACGAGGTCGACGACGACGGCGACCCGGTCGGGGTTGGGGCGTGGGACGCGGTAGCGGCGCGCGTACCGGTCCTCGGCCTCCGCCACGACCGCCGGGTCGTCGCTGACCCGCGCGGTCCCCTCGAGCGAGGCCCACCACCGGCCGTCGACCGAGCCGATCGCCACCGGCACCCCGTCCGCGCCGCCGGCCAGGATGTTGCGGGCCTTGACCGACCCGCGGGACGTGACGGCCCACGCGCGCCGGCCGTCGGCGTCGAGCACCACGCCCATCGGTGTGACGTGCAGCCCGCCG
>JBBSKO010000047.1:0-12612 GCA_038256225.1 Propionibacteriales bacterium
CTGCCGACCGCTGCTCAGGCACCCATCGCGTGGAAGCCGCCGTCGACGTGGACGATCTCGCCGGTCGTGGCCGGGAAGAAGTCCGACAGCAACGCGCACACGGCCATCGCCGTGGGGCCCTGGTCGGTGTTGTCCCACCCGAGGGGCGCGCGGTCGCTCCACATGTTCTCGAGCTGCTCGAAGCCGGGGATCGCCTTCGCGGCCAGCGTCTTCAGCGGGCCGGCGGAGACCAGGTTGACCCGGATCCCCTGCGGCCCGAGGTCGCGGGCCAGGTAGCGGGAGGTCGACTCCAGACCGGCCTTGGCCACGCCCATCCAGTCGTAGGCCGGCCAGGCGACGGTCGCGTCGAAGGTGAGGCCGACGACCGAGCCGCCCTCGCTCATCAGCGGCGCGCAGGCCACCGACAGCGACTTCAGCGAGTAGGCCGAGACCTGCACGGCCTGGGCCACGTCGGGCCACGGCCCCTCGAGGAACTTGCCGCCGAGCAGCGTCTCGGGGTTGCCGAAGGCGATGGAGTGGACCACGCCGTCGAGGCCGTCGACGTGCTCGCGGACCGCGTCGGGCAGCGCCGCGAGGTGCTCGTCGTCGGTGACGTCGAGCTCGAGCACGGGCGCCTCGACCGGGAGCCGCTTGGCGATGCGCCGGGTGATGCCCAGCGCCCGGCCGAAGTTGGAGATCAGGACGGTGGCGCCCTGCTCCTGCGCGATCCGCGCGGTGTGGAAGCCGATGGAGGAGTCCATGGTCACACCCGCGACCAGGATCCGCTTGCCCTCGAGAAGTCCCGCCATGTCAGTGTCCCATCCCTAGTCCGCCGTCGACCGGGATCACGGCCCCGGTCACGTACGCCGCGTGGTCGCCGGCCAGCCAGGTCACCGCGCCGGCGACCTCCTGCGGGGAGGCGTAGCGCCCCAGCGGCACCTGCTGCTTGATCGCCGCGCGCTGCTCGTCGGTGAGCACGCCGGTCATGTCGGTCTCGACGTAGCCGGGAGCCACGACGTTGGTGGTGATGCCGCGCGAGCCGAGCTCACGGGCCATCGAGCGGGCCATCCCGACCAGGCCGGCCTTGGAGGCGGCGTAGTTGACCTGACCCGGCGAGCCGAGCATGCCGACCACCGAGGAGATCAGCACGATCCGTCCGCGCCGGAGCCGCAGCATCCCCTTCGAGGCCCGCTTGACCAGGCGGAAGGTGCCGGTGAGGTTGGTGTCGATCACCGACGACCAGTCCTCCTCCGACATCCGCAGCAGCAGCGTGTCGTGGGTGATGCCGGCGTTGGCGACCAGCACCTCGACCGGGCCGTGCGCCTCCTCGACGGTGCGGAACGCGGCCTCGACGGCCTCGGGGTCGGTCACGTCGCAGCGCACGTCCAGCGTGCCGTCGGGCGCGCCGCCGTTGCGGGTCGTGACGGCCACGCGGTCGCCCTGGGCCACGAAGGCCTCGGCGATGGCGCGGCCGATGCCGCGGTTGCCGCCGGTCACGAGGACCGAGCGGCCGGACGGGGCCTCGGGTGGTGCGGGGGTCTCGTCGGTCACAGGCAGCGACGCTAGCGCGTTACCGGCAGGTAGCCCTAACGCCGCGGCCCACCCCGGCCGCCCGGCCCGGTGCCGGCTACTCGTCGTCCTCGAGGCGGAAGCCGAGCTTGATCCCGACCTGGTAGTGCTCCACCGTGCCGTCCTTGATCTGGCCCCGGACCTGGGTGACCTCGAACCAGTCGAGGTGGCGCAGCGTCTGGCTGGCGCGCTCGACGCCGTTGCGGATCGCCTCCTCGATGCCCACGGGGGACGTGCCGACGATCTCGGTCAGGCGGTAGGTGCGGTTGCTCATGCGCGGATTGTAGGCGCGCGGCCGACGGGGGTGACGCGTCCCACCCCTGAGGGCCCCGGATGCCTGCCCGCCCCGACGTATTCTCGGGTCATGGCCCGAACCCCGCACGACGACGGCGCGGTACGCATCACCACGGCCGCCACCAGCCGCTCCGCCGACATCGCCACCCGCCAGCGGCGCTACCTGTGGTCGATGAGTCTGCGATCGGTCTGCTTCGTGGGCGCCGGGCTCGCGGCCCTGGCCGGTGTCGGATGGCTGTGGCCGATCCTGATCGCCGGCGCGATCATCCTGCCGTACATCGCGGTGGTGCTCGCGAACGCGGCGACGACCCGGACCGACGTCTTCGAGCTGCAGCAGGTCATCGCCACCGACCGCCAGCTCGGCCCCGCCGGCCCGCGCGACTGAGGGTGGAGCCCGACGTCTGCTCGGCCAAGGGGTGCCGCACCCCCGCCGAGCACCAGCTCCGCTGGAACAACCCGAAGCTGCACACCCCCGAGCGCCGCAAGACGTGGCTGGCGTGCGAGGAGCACCGTGAGCAGCTCGAGCACTTCCTGGGCTCGCGGGGGTTCCTGAAGGAGACCGTCCCCCACGTGCCGGACGGCCTCGAGCCGTCCTGAGAGGACCCGGCCCTAGCCGCCGATGGCCGACATCGGCCGGTCCGGCTGCAGGAACGTGACGTCGTCGATCCCGTGGCCCGCCGCCTTCGTGCCCATCGCCACGACCCAGCGGTCGGCGATCTCGTCGTCGGTGGCCCCGCTGCGCAGCGCCGTGCGCAGGTCCGACTCGTGCCGCGCGAACAGGCAGTTGCGGACCTGGCCGTCGGCGGTGAGCCGGACCCGGTCGCAGTCGCCGCAGAACGGGCGGGTGACCGAGGCGATGACACCGACCGTCCCGGGGCCGCCGTCGACCAGGAACTTCTCCGCGGGGGCGCTGCCCCGCGGCTCGACGGCCGGGGTCAGGGTGAACACCTCGGCCAGGCGGGTGAAGATCTCCTCGGCGGTGATCATCCCCTCGCGGCTCCAGTCGTGCTGGGCGTCGAGCGGCATCTGCTCGATGAAGCGCAGCTCGTAGCCGCGCTCCAGGCACCAGCCGAGCAGCTCGGCGGCCTGGTCGTCGTTGGTGCCGCGCAGCAGCACCGCGTTGACCTTGACCGGGCCGAGCCCGGCGGCGTCGGCGGCGGCCAGGCCGGCCACGACGTCGTCGAACCGGTCGCGGCGGGTGATCTGGTGGAAGGTCTCACGGCGCACGGTGTCGAGGCTGACGTTGACCCGGGCGAGGCCGGCCGCGGCGAGGGCACCGGCGTTGCGCTGCAGGCCGAGCGCGTTGGTGGTGATCGACTGCTCGACGGTGGGGTCGAGGGCGTGCACCTGCTCGACGATGCCGACCAGGCCGCGGCGGATCAGCGGCTCGCCGCCGGTGTAGCGGACCTCGCGGACGCCGAGCTGCTGCACGCCGATCCGGACCAGGCGGACGACCTCGTCGTCGGTGAGCACCTCGTCGGTCGGCAACCAGTCCAGGCCCTCGGCGGGCATGCAGTAGTTGCAGCGCAGGTTGCAGCGGTCGGTCAGGGAGACGCGGAGGTCGCTGGCGACGCGGCCGAAGCTGTCCGCGAGTGCTCGGGTCTGCATCTCCCCACCCTAGGGCCACGGCGGTTGGTCGCGGTCGCCGCCGGGGCATGTGGGGCCGCTGGATATCCTGATCCCGTGAGGTCGCTGCGGTTCCTGCTCAGCCGGCGCTGGGTCCTCCTGGCGCTCGCCATCGTCGTCGTCGCCTACGCGACCTGGTGGCTGGGCGGGTGGCAGTTCGACCGCCTCGCCGACCGCAAGGACAGCAACGAGGTGATCCGGGTCAACGAGGAGCGCCAGCCCGCGCCCGTCGAGGACGTCCTCGCCCCGGGCGGCGACGTGGGCGACAGCGACGAGTGGCGGGTGGTCAGCGCCACCGGGCAGTACGCCGTCGACGACACCGTGATCGTCCGCTACCGCACCCGTGACGGCGCCGCCGGCGTCGACGTCGTGGTCCCGCTGGTGACCGCGGACGGCACGTCGCTGCTGGTCGACCGCGGCTGGCTGGCGACCGAGGCCGCCGGGACCGCGCCGTCCTCGGTCCCCGAGCCGCCCGCCGGGGAGGTCACCGTCACCGGCTACGTCCGCGCCGACGGAGAGGGTGACAGCACCGGCGTGGTGGACCAGCAGACCCGCGCGGTCAACAGCGCGAACATCGGCGAGGCGCTGGACCGCGAGGTGTACGGCGGCTTCGTCGAGCTCCGCTCGGAGGACCCGGGCCCCGCCACGCCCCTGGACCCGGTCGAGCTGCCCGACCTCGACAACGGCCCGCACTTCTTCTACGGCCTGCAGTGGTGGTTCTTCGGCCTGCTGGCCATCGGGGGCTTCGGCTACCTGGCCTACGACGAGTGGCGTCGCGGCGGTCCCCGGGGCCCCCGCCGTACGTCGTCCCGCCCGGGCGCCGACGCCCCGAGCGACGAGCCCTCCCCCGCCGGTCGGGCCGGCCTCAGCGGGCGCTGACGACCTCGTCGGTGGCGAACTGGGTGCGGTAGAGGTCGGCGTACAGGCCGCCACGCGCCAGCAGCTCGGCGTGCGTGCCGCGCTCCACGATCCGGCCCTGCTCGAGCACCAGGATCAGGTCGGCGTTGCGCACGGTCGAGAGCCGGTGGGCGATGACCAGCGAGGTCCGGCCCTCCAGCGCGGCGTCGAGCGCCCGCTGCACGGCGGCCTCGGACTCGCTGTCGAGGTGGGCGGTGGCCTCGTCCAGGACGACCAGGGCCGGTGCCTTCAGCAGCAGCCGGGCGATGGCCAGGCGCTGCCGCTCACCTCCGGAGAGCCGGTAGCCGCGGTCGCCGACCACGGTGTCGAGCCCGTCGGGCAGGCCGCGGATCATCGGCTCGACCTGGGCGGCGCGCAGGGACGCCCAGATCTCGTCGTCACTCGCGCCGGGCCGGGCATAGGCCAGGTTGGCGCGGATCGTGTCGTGGAACATGTGGGCGTCCTGGGTGACGTACCCGATGGCGGACTCGAGCGACTCCAGGGTCACGTCCCGCACGTCGTGGCCCCCCACGCGCACGACGCCCTCGCGGGGGTCGTAGAGGCGCGCGACGAGGTTCGTCACCGTGGTCTTGCCGGCGCCCGACGGGCCGACCAGCGCCACCATCTGCCCCGGCTCGGCCGTGAAGGACAGGTCCTGCAGGACCGGGCCGCTGTCCTCACGGCTCTCCTTGCGCGCGACCGACTCGAGCGAGGCCAGGGACACCTCGTCGGCGCGGGGGTAGCGGAACGACACGTGGTCGAGCTCGAGGCTCGAGGAGCCGGGCGGCAGCACGCCGGCGTCCGGCTTCTCCTCGACCAGTGAGGGCAGGTCCAGGACCTCGAAGACCCGGTCGAAGCTGACCAGGGCCGTCATCACGTCGATCCGGACGTTGGCCAGACCCTGCATCGGCCCGAGCAGGCGCAGCAGCAGCGCACCGAGAGCGACCAGCGTGCCGGTCGACAGCTGCTGCTGGATGGCGAGGTAGCCGCCGACGCCGTAGACCATCGCGGTGGCCAGCGACGGCACCAGCGTCATCGCGGCGAAGAACAGCCGCGTCAGCAGGGAGATCCGCACGCCCAGGTCGCGGACCCGGTCGGCCTTGGCGGCGAAGAGGACGTCCTCGTCGCTGCGCCGCCCGAACAGCTTGAGCAGCATCGCGCCGCCCACGCTGAACCTCTCGGTCATCGCGTTGCCGAGGTCGGCGTTGCCGTCCATCTGGTCGCGGCTCATCCCGGCCAGCCGGCCGCTCACCCAGCGCGAGGTGAGCAGCAGCACCGGGAACAGCGCGAGGCAGAGCAGGGTCACCTGCCAGCTCAGCGCCAGCATCGTCACGCCGACCACGACGACCGAGACGGAGTTGGAGACCGTGCCTGACAGCGTGGAGGTGAAGGCCCGCTGGGCGCCGATGACGTCGTTGTTGAGCCGGCTGACCAGGGCGCCGGTCTGGGTACGGGTGAAGAACGCCAGCGACTGGCGCTGCACGTGGGCGAAGACCCGGGTCCTCAGGTCGTAGATCAGCCCCTCCCCGATCCGCGACGACAGGTAGCCGCTGACCACGGACATCGCGGCCGTGAGGACGGCGAAGACCGCGATCCCGGCGGCCAGCAGCACGACGACGGAGACGTCACCGGCCAGGACCCCGTCGTCGATGACGCGCTGGATCAGCAGCGGCGGCACGACCACGAGGGCGGCCTCGAGGACGGTGAAGAGGAGGAAGACCGCGATCAGGCGCCGGTGCGGTCGGGCGAAGCTCACGACGCGGCGCAGGGTCTGCCGCTCGATCTTGTTCTCGACGGCCGACCGGTCCGAGCGCAGGTACCGGAAGGAGGCACCGCCGCCACTGCTCATCAACGACAACACGTCCTCCGGACACGATCGACGACGCCGCCTCGTCGCGGTGTCCTGGTCACAACCCCGTGGGGGGTCTGGTTGTTCCGCACCCGACCTCGGCCCGGGGTCAGCCGGGGCCTCCGGCGCCCAGCGTGCGGAAGCGGCGCACCTGCGCCTCGCGCTCGAGCCGGCACTGGTCGTCGAGGCCGCGGCCGGCGGCGCCCTGGAGCAGGGCCTTGGTCTCCGCGACGACGTCGGGCAGCGGGCCGAGCAGGGCCGCGACCAGCTCCTGCACGGCGGCGTCGAGCCCGTCCGCGGGCACGCTGCGCAGCGCCAGGCCGATCGCGACCGCCTCGGCGCCCTGCACGGTGCGCGCCGTCGCGCACAGCTCGAGCGCGCGGGCGTACCCGACGGCCTCGACCAGCGGCTTCGTGCCCGCGAGGTCGGGCACGAGCCCGAGCACCGACTCTTTCATGGAGAACCCGACGTCGTCGGTCACCACCCGCAGGTCGCAGGCCAGGGCCAGCTGGAACCCCGCACCGATGGCGTGGCCGTGCACGGCGGCGACCGACACGAAGCGCGGGTCGTGGAGCCAGGTGAACCCGGCCTGGTAGTCGGCGATGGTCGCGGCCATCGCCGCGTCGTCGAGCGCGAAGAGGTCGCCGACGGCCTCCACGCCCTCGGGGGCGCTCCCGGGCAGGAGCAGGCTGCGGTCCAGGCCGGCCGAGAACGAGGCGCCCGCGCCGCGCAGGACGACCACTTGCACGCTGGCGGGCAGGTCCGCGCCCAGGGCGGCCAGCGCCCGCCACATGGTGGGCGTCTGGGCGTTGCGCTTCTCGGGACGGTCGAGGGTCACCGTGGCCAGCGCGCCGTCGAGGTCCAGGTCGAGACGGAGCCCGGCGCGGGCGAGGTCGTCGGGGCTCATGGCCGCGAGTGTAGGCAGCCGCGCCGACACCCCGCCGGGCCGCTCCGGGCTCAGGCCAGGGAGACCAGGTCGGCGTAGTCCGGGCTCCACAGGTCCTCGGTGCCGTCGGGCAGGATCAGCACCCGGTCCGGCTCCAGGGCCAGCACGGCACCCTCGTCGTGGGTCACCAGCACGATCGCGCCCTGATAGGCGCGGATCGCGCCGAGGACCTCCTCGCGCGAGGCCGGGTCCAGGTTGTTGGTGGGCTCGTCGAGCAGCAGCACGTTGGCGCTCGAGACGACCAGCGAGGCCAGGGCGAGCCGGGTCTTCTCGCCGCCCGAGAGCACCGAGGCCGGCTTGTGGGCGTCCTCGCCGGAGAACAGGAACGAGCCGAGCACGCTGCGGGCCTCGGTGTCGGTGAGCTGCGGCGCCGCGGCCTGCATGTTCTCCAGCACCGACCGGCTGGTGTCCAGGGTCTCGTGCTCCTGGGCGTAGTAGCCGACCTTCAGGCCGTGGCCGGGCAGCACCTTGCCGGTGTCCGGGGCGTCGACCCCGGCCAGGATCCGCAGCAGGGTGGTCTTGCCGGCGCCGTTGAGACCGAGGATGACCACGCGCGAGCCGCGGTCGATGGCCAGGTCGACGTTGGTGAAGACCTCGAGCGAGCCGTAGGTCCGCGACAGCTCGGCGGCGGTCAGGGGGGTCTTCCCGCAGGACGCGGGCGCCGGGAAGGCGATCCGGGCCACCTTGTCGTCGGCGCGCTCGGCCTCGACACCGGCCATCATCTTCTCGGCGCGCTTCAGCATCGACTGCGCGGCCTGCGCCTTGGTGGCCTTGGCGCGCATCTTGTTGGCCTGGTCGGTCAGCGTCTTGGCCTTGGACTCGGCGTTGACCCGCTCGCGCTTGCGTCGCTTCTCGTCGGTCTCGCGCTGCAGCAGGTAGCGGCGCCAGCCCATGTTGTAGACGTCGATGGTGGTGCGGTTCGCGTCGAGGTGCAGGACCTTGTTGACGGTCTCCTCGAGCAGGGCGTTGTCGTGGCTGATCACCACGAACCCGCCCTGGTGGGCCTTGAGGTGGTCGCGCAGCCAGCCGATCGAGTCTGCGTCGAGGTGGTTGGTCGGCTCGTCGAGGATCAGCACCTCGGCGCCGGAGAACAGGATCCGGGCGAGCTCGACGCGGCGGCGCTGGCCGCCGGAGAGCGTCTTGAGCTGCTGGTCCAGGATCCGGTCCTGGATCCCCAGGCTGGCCGCGATCGTGGCGGCCTCGGCCTCGGCGGCGTACCCGCCGGCGGAGTGCAGGTCGGCGTCGGCGCGGGTGTAGCGCTTCATCGCCCGCTCGCGGACGTCGCCGTCCTCGCTGCCCATCTCCTCCTCGGCGGCCCGGAGCCGGCGGACGACCTCGTCGAGGCCGCGCGCGGACAGGATCCGGTCACGGGCCAGGACCTCGGGGTCGCCGACGCGCGGGTCCTGCGGCAGGTAGCCGACGTCGCCGGCGTTGGTGACCCGGCCGGCGGCCGGCTGGGCCTCGCCGGCGAGGATCTTGGTCAGCGTCGTCTTGCCGGCGCCGTTGCGACCGACCAGGCCGACCTTGTCGCCGGGGCCGACGCGGAAGCTGACGTCCTCCATCAACAGGCGGGCGCCCGCGCGGACCTCGAGCTGGTGGGCGGTAATCATATGGGGCACTAGTGTAGAGATCCCCGCGCACCGGGCAGGTGCCGCGGGTCGACGTCGCGCCCGAGGTGTGACCCGGGACTCAGGAGACGGCGTGCGGTTCAACCCCAGGGCCCGGTTGGACACGCGACGCGTGCGCGACACCGGGGGCTCCCGCGGGCGAGCGGGCGGTCGCACGGGCGGCCGTACGGGAGGTCGTACCGGCAGTGGCGCCGGCGCCGGGTCGGGCCTGCCGGTGTCGCCCGGTGCGCTCGGCGGGGGCGGGATCGGCCTGCTCGTGGTCGTCGGGGTCGTCCTGCTCCTGGTGCAGGTGCTCGGCGGCGGCGGCGCGACCGACGGTGCGACCGGCGGCGCGCTGGACACGAGCCGGGTGGTCGGCGCGGACCGG
Source organism: Propionibacteriales bacterium (assembly GCA_038256225.1). Classification (GTDB taxonomy): domain Bacteria; phylum Actinomycetota; class Actinomycetes; order Propionibacteriales; family Nocardioidaceae; genus Nocardioides. The sequence continues at coordinate 9,156 of JBBSKO010000047.1, forward strand.
TACGCCTCGTGCGAGACCGGGGAGGACGCCAACGCCTCGGTCGACTGCGCGCGGGTGGCGGTGGAGAACTCGCTGACGGACTTCTGGACCGACGAGCTGGGCCCACGCTTCCGCGCCGAGGAGGCGCTGGTGACGTTCGCGTCGTCGGTCGACACCGGGTGCGGTGCCGCGTCGTCGGCGGTGGGGCCGTTCTACTGCCCGGCCGACGAGACGATCTACCTCGACACCGACTTCTTCGACGAGGTCCTCGAGCGGCGGCTGGGCGGGCCCGACGGCGGGTTCGTCGAGCCGTACGTCCTGGCCCACGAGTACGGCCACCACGTGCAGCACGTGCTGGGGACGATGGGGCGCGTGCGGACCCAGCAGGGGCCGACGAGCGACGCCGTACGCCTGGAGCTGCAGGCCGACTGCTACGCCGGCATGTGGGCGGCGGCGGCCACCACGACCGACGACGACAGCGGCGAGGCGCTGATCAGCGACCTCACCGAGCAGGACGTCCAGCAGGCCCTCGCGGCCGCGCAGGCCGTGGGCGACGACCGGATCCAGGAGCGCACGCAGGGCCAGGTGACCGAGGAGACCTGGACGCACGGGTCGGCGGCCTCGCGGATGCGGTGGTTCACCACGGGCCTCGAGCAGGGCTCCCTCGAGGCGTGCGACACGTTCGCGGCCACCGACCTCTGACGGCCGCGACCGCGGAACGGGTCAGCCGATCAGGGCCTCGACCGCCTCGGACTGGCGTTGCAGCGAGCGCAGGTAGGGCGCGACCGACGGGTGCCGGAACTTGCCGGCCAGCGCGCCCTCGCCCGTGGCGACCCGACCCAGCGCCCAGTCGGCGCGGGTCAGGGCCGTGTAGACGGCCGTGACCCGGGCGCCGAGGAGCACCTCGTCGGCCGTGGCGAGGTCGGTCGGGAGGCCGAGCAGGAACGCGTCCAGGAGCGGGGGCAGGTCCTCGCGGGCCGCCAGCGAGTAGTAGCCCAGGTCGCTGCCGACCGGCCCGGTGCCGAGGCTGCCCCAGTCGACGGCCACCACGTCGTCGCCGTCGCGGCCGCGCAGGTTGGCCGGGGTCGGGTCGCCGTGCTGCAGGACCTGGGGCAGGGCGTCGACGCGGGCGAGCCACGTGGAGCGCCGCGACCACAGGTGGTCCGCGACGTCGGACACGGTGGTGCGGGCCAGGGTGGTCCAGCCGCCCCGCGCAGCCACGCGGCCGAGCCGGTCGCGCAGCTGGTCGCGCGCCAGCGGCACCCCGGCCCGCGCGGCCTGCGACACCGGCGCGCCGGCGAGGCGGCCGAGGGCGTGGGCGACGAACAACCCGCTGGTGCACGCGTCCTCGACCCACTCCTGGGTCAGGGTGATCCCCTCGTCGTCCTCCTCGACCGCCAGGTGGCCGTCGGCCCGGCCGCGCACCCCGGGCAGCCCGGCGGCCAGGCCACCGGCGAGCACGTCGGCCTCGCGACGCCAGTAGGCGAAGTGGTGCGGGTCGGCGAGCTCGGGCAGGTCGAGCGGGCCGGGCGCGGCGAGGCGCTTGACGACCAGCGCCCGCTCGGGCGTGGCGGTGCGCCACACACCCACCGTCGAGGGGCCGGCCGCCCCGGGCAGCGGGTGCCAGCCGGGCTCGGGCTGCCACATGCCACGGACGCTAGCCCTCCGGGGTGCCGTCGGGCCGCCCGTGGCGCGGGACACGCCGGGGAGCCGTCAGACGTTGACCACGCGGACCAGGGCCGAGGCGGCGCGCAGGGCCGCGTCGTCGAGCACGCCGCGGCGGGGGTCGGGGACGTCGAGCCAGGGCTCGTGCACCGTCAGGCGGCGCAGCCGTGCGTCGGCCAGCACCTCCTCCACGGCCGGCCGGTCGCCGCCGACGACCACCGGCCCCCCGTCGCGGGCGAGCTCCTCGAGGATCCGCGCGGCGTGGTCCGCCGCGGCCTCGTACGCCTGCCGCGCCTGGTTGTCGCGGCGCCGCGCGAACCGCTGCTGCGACTGCCCGCCCGCCTTGGTGCGGCCCTGGACGTGGCGCTGGCCGACCTTGGAGGCGGCCGTCGTCGTGCCGCGCATCGCCGCGACGGCGAACCCGCCCTTGCGCACCAGCAGCAGGCCCCACTCCCCCGGCACCGCGTCGCGCACGGCGGCGGCGAAGGTCCCCGCATCGGGCGGCCCGTCGTACGCCCGGTCGAACGGCAGCCGCGCGGTGAAGGTCGACCCGTCCGCGGCCGACCCGACCAGCGCGCCGTCCTCGACGTGCAGCACCAGCTCGCCGTGGCGCACCCCGACGTTGCCGACCCACCGCTCCACACGCTCCGGCGGCACCAGCACGGTGGTGGGGGTCGTCATGACGGTGACGCTAGCCGGGTGCTACTGGCCGAAGACCAGCCGGAACCGCTCGAGCACCACCGGCATGTCCGGCTCGAAGCCACCCGCGGAGTCGGCGAAGAACGCGGCGTGGACCCGGCGCCAGTGCGCCAGCGTCCGGTCGCCCTCGCCCTCGTCCCGGGCGTGGTCGTCACCCACCTCGGAGAACGGGACCACGTCGACGGCGGTCGTCTCGACCAGGGCCCGGGGGTGGCCGGCGCCGTCGAGGACGATGCCCATCTCCCCGACCCGGGGCAGGGGCGCGGCCTCGGCGTCGTAGTCCGCGCGGGCGGAGGCGGTCGCGGTCTTGGTCCCGTCGACGACGAGCTGGACCAGCTCGTCGGCCTGCGCGGGCGTACGCCCGAACGACCACGTCGGCGGGGTCACCGCCTCCAGGGTCGAGGAGGGCAGGTAGCCCGGCAGCGTGGTGAGCTTGCCGCGGTGGCAGGCCAGGCCCCAGAACCGCTCGACCTCGCCCTCGTCGGGCGCGGCCGGCTCGTCGGCGTCCGGCCCCTGCGTCACCGCGTCCCGCTCAGACGTTGAAACCGAGGGCGCGCAGCTGCTCGCGACCGTCGGGGGTGATCTTGTCCGGGCCCCACGGCGGCATCCAGACCCAGTTGATCGCGACGTCGTTGACCAGGCCCTCGAGCGCGGCGTGGGTCTGGTCCTGGATGACGTCGGTCAGCGGGCAGGCCGCGGAGGTCAGCGTCATGTCGATGACGCAGTTGCTGCCCTCGTCGACGTGCACGGCGTAGACGAGACCGAGGTCGACGACGTTGATGCCGAGCTCGGGGTCGACGACGTCCTTCATCGCCTCGGTGACGTCGTCCTCGCTCGGCGCGGCGCTGCCGGCCGGCTGCGCGGTGGCGGCCTCCGGCACGGGCGGGAGATCGGTGTGGTCGGGGACGACCGTGGTCGCCTCGTCGGTCTTCTGCTGGGTCATGCTGTCTCCTCCATCACGTTGGCGGTCGCATCCTTCCAGGCCATCCAGGACAGCAGCGCGCACTTCACGCGTGCCGGGAACTTCGCCACGCCGGCGAAGGCGATCCCGTCCTCGAGGACGTCCTCGTCGGGCACGACCTGGCCCTTGCCCTGCATCAGCGTCAGGAAGTCC
>JBBSKO010000048.1:0-12550 GCA_038256225.1 Propionibacteriales bacterium
CCGACCCCCGGACCGCGCCACCCGCACCCCGGCCGTCAGCGCGCGGTGGTCGCTGCCGCCGAGCACGTGCGTGCGCCCCGGGTCGTCGCCGGGCTCCCCCGTCGCGCCGGTCCCGCCGGCGTCGAGCAGGACGTGGTCGAGCTGGACCCGCGGCGCGGCCGCGGGGAAGGTCGCGGCACGGGCCAGCGGGGTCCAGCCGGTCAGCGCGGCCGGCACGCCGCCCGGGAGGTTGAGGTCGCCGAGCAGGAGCAGCGGACGCGGGAGGTCGCGCGCCCAGCGGCGCAGCTCGCGCAGCTGGCCCGCGGCGCGGTGCGGCGCGAAGGAGAGGTGGGTGACGACCACGGTCACCGGACCGCCCGGCGCGGCGACGACCCCGGCCAGGGCCACGCGCTGCTCGTCGGGCGCCCACTGCAGGCCCCCGGCCGGGTCGGGCAGCGGCAGCGCCGCCCGGGAGGGCCTCATCCGCAGCTCCGACCACGCGGTGACCGGGTGCCGCGAGAGCAGGGCCACGCCGTACGCCGGCTCGCCGGCCTCGTGCGCACCGCCGGTCGCGGCGCGGAAGGCCCGTGCGGGACCGGGCGTGCCGAGCACCGCGGCGGCGAAGCGGGACGTCCACGGCGGACCGTCGCCGGCGCACGCGGCCGCGACGACGGCGGTCTGGTCGACGCCCCCGCCCCGCGGGAGCAGGTGGTCGACCTCCTGCACGGCGAGCACGTCGACCCCGAGCCGGGCGGCGTCGCCGGCCCAGCCGTCGAGGTCCGGGCGGCCCCCGGCGCCGCGGCCGGAGGCGGCGTTCGCGGTCGCCACCCGCAGCAGCTCCCCGTCCACGTCGGCGACGGTAGGCCCGCCGGTATACCTGAGTGGGTGGGGGTGGGCCGCAGGTGACTGCGTAGCGTTTGGCGGGTGCCCCGTCCCCGGATGGCCGTCCGGCCGCGCGACCTCGACCCGTCCGCCATGGCGGCCGTCGACGCGCTGCTGCGCGCCCACGTCGCCGGGCGGGGCCGGGCGCTGGCCGAGGTCGGTCCGGAGCTGGGCCCGGTGGTCGACGTCCTGGACGACGCGGTGAGCGGCGGCAAGCGGCTGCGGGCGGCCTTCTGCCTGTGGGGTGCCCGCGCGGCCACCGGCGGCGACCTCGTCGACGGCGCCGTGGAGGCGGCCGCGGCCCTGGAGCTGTTCCACCTCGCGGCACTGGTCCACGACGACATGATGGACCGCAGCGACGACCGCCGCGGCCGCCCGACCGTGCACCGCGCCTTCGCCGACCGCCACGTCGCCGGCGGCCTCGGCGGCGACCCCGAGGCGTACGGCAGCGCGGTCGCCGTGCTGGTCGGCGACCTGTGCCTGACCTGGTCCGACGACCTCGCGGCCGAGGCCGTCGCGCGCGCCGGCGCCGAGGGCCCGGCCGCCCGCGCGGTGTGGTCGCGGATGCGCGACCAGGTGCTCGCCGGGCAGTACCTCGACGTCCTGTCCCACACCCGCGGCGTCAGCTCGGCGGCCACCTCGGTGCGGGTGCTGCGCTACAAGAGCGCGAAGTACACCGTCGAGCACCCGCTCGCCCTGGGCGCCACCCTGGCCGGCGCCGGCCACGAGGTGCTCGACGCGCTGGCCTCCTTCGGCCTGGCCGTGGGCGAGGCGTTCCAGCTGCGCGACGACGTGCTCGGCGTCTTCGGCGATCCCGCCGTGACCGGCAAGCCGGTGGTCGACGACGTCCGCGAGGGCAAGCGGACGCTGCTGGTGGCCTGGGCCGAGGAGGGCGCCAGCCCCGGTCAGCGCGCCGCCCTGCGCCGCCACCTCGGCGACCCCGGGGTCGACGCCGACGGCCTGGCCGAGGTCCGCGAGGTCCTGGTCGACACCGGCGCCCTGGCCCGGGTCGAGGCCCGGATCACCGAGCTGGTGACCACCGCGGCAGCCGACCTGGCCACCGTGCCGCTCGACGCCGAGTCGCGCTCGGCGCTCGACGACCTCAGCTCGGCGTGCGCCTGGCGGGCCGCGTGAGGCGCCCGCTCGCCCGGCCGGCGAGGCGACGCAGCGCCGGGGACGGTCCCGGGCCCGGCGTGGGCTGGACGCCACGACGCCCCCACCAGACCCACCAGGCCATCGACTGCACGACCAGCCCGAAGCCGAAAAGGAGGTCCTCGACCGGTGCGTGCCCGATCCGCGGGCCCCAGATCGCGGCCTCGTCGTACAGCACGACGCCGCGTGAGGTCAGCCACTCGTTGGTGAGCAGCTGGAAGAAGACCACGATCGCGTACGACGCCCAGAACGCCTTGCGGGTCAGCAGCCGCGTCCGCAGTACGACGAGGTCGAGGACGACCGTGACGGCGACGCCGAGCAGCGCCGCGGTGGTGTACCTCACCGGCCCTCCTCCCCTGCCGCTGCCGGCCGGTCCGGCTCGTCGCCGACCGTCCAGCCGCTTACCGCACGGACGGCCTCGAGCGTCATGACCGAGGCCAGCGGCACGACCACGAAGAACATCCACTCCTCCAGCGGCAGGCCGCCCGGCAGCACGACGCCGAGCGTCTGCGTCGAGTCGAAGCGCCAGTGCCCGGCGTGGGTGGCGGCCACGTCCCACAGGGCGAACGGCAGCCCCGCGCAGAGGACCACCAGCGCGAACCGGCGGGCCCGGGCGTACACCCGGATCCCCAGCAACACCTCCAGCGGCAGGGTCGCGACCAGCACGAACACCAGCATCGCGACGTACGTGAGCTCCCGCATGGCGCCCAGCCTCCCCCACCCGCACAACGTCGGGGGACCCACGTGGGTGTGACACGCACCGCCGTCGCCGAGGGCCGCGCCCTGGTCGCGGGCACCGGCCGCGGGTTGTCCGGGCGCGACCTGGCCGGCGCCTCGGCCACGCTGACCTACTACGCCGGGATCGCCGTGGTCGCCTGGCTGCTGCTCGTGCTCTGGACCACGTCGTGGGGCACCGGCGCGGACGGCGCCGAGGAGCGGTGGGCCCGGCTGCGGGTGCTGGTGCCGCCGGACATGGGCGGGCGCCCGGCGTACGACGCCCTCGTCGCCGCCGGCACCCACCTCGGCCTCGTCGGCGCACTGGTCGTGCTGTTCCCGGCCTCGTTCTACGGCGAGGGGCTGCGCCGCGCCGCCACCGCGCTCGTGGCGGACCCGCACCCGCCGCGGTTCCCGGCCTGGCGGGCGCGGGTGATGGCGCTGGCGCCGGCGCTCGCGCTGCCGGCCCTGGCCTGGCCGCTGCTGCTCGTCGGCGACCTGCTCGTCCCGCTGGCGCCCGAGGGCGGCGGTGGCGGCGCCGGCGACCTGGTGCTGCGCGTCGTGGTCGGCTTCGTCCTGCTCTGGCTGGTCCTGACCGTGCTGCTCGCGTGGTCGTTCCGGGTGATCCTGCCCGACCCCCCGCGCACCGCGGTCGCGGTCGTCGGCGGGCTGGCCACCGGCGCGTTCCTGGCCGGCTTCCTGCACGGCTTCCAGCTCTTCCTGGCGCTCCCGGTCGACGTCGGGGTCCCGTACGGCGGGCTCGGCGTCGCCGGCGGCGTCGTGGCCGTCGGGCTGTGGCTCTTCGTGCTGCACACGTTCCTGCTCCTCGGCTGGCTGGCCACCCGGGCGCTCGAGGACCGCGTCGCGCGCCGCTCCCCCACCGACGGAGGTGATCGGGCGTGAGCGTCGTCGACCTGCACGTCTGGGGCACCCCCCGGGTGCTGCCCGCGCTGGGCCGGATGGCCACCGGTCGCCGCGCCCTGCGCGGCAGCCCCGGCCTGCGCTTCGCCAAGCTGCTCGGCACCGGCTCGGCGCGCACCTTCACCCCGCGCGACGCCGACCCGCACCGCTGGGCGCTGCTGACGGTCTGGGACGACGACGCGGCGGCCGACGCGGGCGACGACGGCCCGGTCGTCCGCTCCTGGCGCAGCGGCGCGGCGGAGGAGCTGCGGGTACGGATGAGCCCCCTGGCCGCGCGCGGGCTGTGGTCGGGCCGCCAGCCGTTCGACGCCGTGCCGCGACCCGGGTGGGACGGCCCGGTCGCCGCGATCACCCGCGCCCGGCTCCGTCCGACCCGCGCGCTGTCGTTCTGGCGCGCGGTGCCCCCGGTGGTCACCGGCCTGCACGCCGCGGACGGCCTGCGCCTGGCCCTGGGCGTCGGCGAGGCGCCGGTCGGGCTCCAGGGCACGTTCTCGCTGTGGCGCTCGTCGGCCGACGTCGTCGCCTACGCCTACCGCGACGCCGCACACCGCGACGTGGTCGCCCGGACCGAGCCCGAGCGCTGGTACGCCGAGGAGCTGTTCGCCCGTCTCGCCGTGCTCGATGTGCGCGGCACGCTCGAGGGGCGCGCCCCGTGAGCACCTCGAGCCGCGCGGCCCACCTCACGACCGGCGCCGTGCCGCGGACGTCCCTCCTCGTCCCGCGGTCCGTGCCGTGGCTGCTGGCCGCCGCCGGGATCCTGGTCCAGATCGCCTTCCCGCTCACTGGGGGCGGGACGCTCGGCCTGACCGTGGCCAGCGTGGTGCTGTTCTCGGCCGCCGCGGTGGCCGACGCCGCGGTGCGCTTCGGCCCGACCGTCGCCGCGTCCGTGCTGGCCGGGGCCGGCGGGGTCGGGCTGGTCGCGGAGGCCGTCGGGGTGCGGACCGGCGTCCCGTTCGGCGACTACGCCTACACCGGGACGCTGGGTGCGGAGGTCGCCGGCGTCCCCGTGCTGGTGCCACTGGCCTGGGTGATGATGGCGTGGCCGGCGCTGGCCGTGGCCCGCCGCCTGGTCGGGGCCCGCGGCCGGGTCGCCACCGTGCTGGTCGGGGCGTGCGCGCTCACCGCCTGGGACGTCTTCCTCGACCCGCAGATGGTCGACGCCGGGCACTGGACCTGGGCGGACCCGAGGCCGGCGCTGCCCGGGGTGGAGGGCATCCCGCTGACCAACTTCGCCGGCTGGCTGGTGGTCTCCCTGGTCGTCGTCGGGCTGCTGGACCGGCTGGTCCCGCGCAGCACCGACGCCCCTGGCACCCGCGACCGGGCCTGGGACGCGGTGCCGCTGACGATCTACCTGTGGACCTACTTCTCCTCCGTGCTCGCGCACGCGGTCTTCTTCGGCCGGCCGCCGGTGGCGCTGGTCGGGGCCGTGCTGATGGGGCTGGTCGCGTGGCCGCTGGTCGTGGCGCTGCTGCGCGAGCGGCGACGGTGACGCCCGGCCGGACGGCGGTGCGGGTCGGCAGCACGCTGGCCGTGGCGTCGCTGGCGCTGACGGTCGACAACCTGCGTCGCGTGCGGACGCCCGACCCGGCCGCGGACCCGGCGCCGGAGCCCGTCTGCGTGCTGCTGCCGGTGCGCGACGAGGAGCGCCACGTCACCGGTTGCGTGGCGGCGCTGCTGGCCACCCTGGACCGCTACCCCGGGCCGGCCCGGCTGGTGGTGCTCGACGACGGGTCGACCGACGGGACCGGCCGGCTGCTGGCCGACCTGGCCGCGCGCGACGCCCGGGTCGAGGTGGTCCCCGGGGCGCCGCTGCCGGCCGGGTGGCTCGGCAAGCCGTGGGCCTGCCACCAGCTCGCGCAGCACGCTGGGGACGCCGCGGTGCTGGTGTTCGTCGACGCCGACGTACGGCTGGCGCCGACCGCCCTGCCGGCGACGGTGGCCCTGCTCCGCGACGCCGGGCTCGACCTGGTCTGCCCCTACCCGCGGCAGCAGGCGGAGGGGGCGGCCGAGCGGCTGGTGCAGCCGCTGCTGCAGTGGTCCTGGATGAGCACGCTGCCGCTCGGCCTCGCCGAGACCTCGCCGCGGCCCTCGCTGGGCGCCGCCAACGGCCAGCTGCTGGCCGTCGACGCCGGGGCGTATCGCCGGCTGGGCGGGCACGCCGCCGTCCGCGGCGACGTGCTCGAGGACCTCGCCCTGCTGCGCGCGCTCAAGGCCGTCGGGGGCCGCGGCGGGGTGGCCGACGGCAGCGCGGTGGCGACCTGCCGGATGTACGACGGCGGGCGCGCGCTGCGCGCCGGCTACGCCAAGTCGTTGTGGACGGCCTTCGGCTCCCCCGCCGGCGGCGTCGCCGTGGTCGGGCTGCTCGTCCTGGCGCACGTCGTCCCGGCGGTGGCCGCGCTCGGCGGCTCCCGCGCCGGGACCGTGGGGTACGCCGCCGGCGTCGCCTCCCGGGCCCTCGTCGCGCGCCGCACCGGTGGTCGGGCCGGCGACGCCCTCGCGCACCCGGTCTCGGTCGTGACGCTCGGCCTGCTGGTGCTGGACTCGCTGCGCGGCCGCCGTCGCGGGACCCTGCGGTGGAAGGGCCGCACGGTGTCGACGGCGGTGGTGGGCGCGTGAGCCGGGTCGTGGTGGTCGGCGCCGGGGTGGGCGGGCTGGCGGCGGCGGCGCGGCTGGCCGCGGACGGTCACGAGGTCCTCGTGCTGGAGCAGGCCGACGCCGTCGGCGGCAAGCTCGGCACGGAGGTGGTCGACGGGTTCGTCTTCGACACCGGGCCGTCGCTGGTGACGATGCCGTGGGTGCTGGAGGAGCTGTTCGCGGCGACCGGCGCCCCGCTCGCCGAGGTGCTCGACCTGCGGCGGCTGGCGGTGGCCTGCCGCTACACGTTCCCCGACGGCACCGTGCTCGACCTGCCGGGCGAGCTGGCCGAGGTCCCGGCCGCGCTCGACGCCGCGCTGGGCCCCGGCCGCGGCGCGCAGTGGACGGCGTTCCTCGCCCGCGCGCGGGCGGTCTGGGACGTCACGCACGGCCCGTTCCTGGAGTCCCCGATCAGCGTGCGCGGCATGCTGCGCCTCTCCCGGCGGCTGGGCGACGTGGCGACGGTGGCGCCGTGGCGGTCGCTGCGCGGGCTGGGTGCGCGCTACCTGGAGGACCCCCGGCTGCGGCTGCTGCTCGACCGGTACGCGACCTACACCGGTTCCGACCCACGCGCCGCACCGGCCGCGCTGGCCACCGTGCCGTGGGCCGAGCAGGCCTGGGGGTCCTGGTACGTCTCCGGCGGCCTCGGCCGGATCGCCGAGGTCCTCCGGGAGCGGGTGGAGGAGCTCGGCGGCGAGGTCCGCACGGGCGCGCGCGTGGCCGGGGTCGTCCTGGTCGACGGCCGCGCCGCCGGCGTACGCCTGGCCGACGGCACCAGCCTGGACGCCGACGTGGTGGTGGCCAACGCCGACGCCGCCGAGGTGTACGGCCACCTCGTGCCGGGCCGGGCTGCCGCGCGCGCCCGACGGTCGATCGCGCGGGCCACGCCGTCGCTGGCCGGGTTCGTGCTGCTGCTCGCCCTCGACGACCCGCCGGCCGACCAGCCGCACCACCAGGTGCTCTTCGCCGAGGACTACGACGCCGAGTTCGACGCGGTGTTCGGGCTACGCGGCCCGGCCCGCCCCGTGGAACGCCCGACCGTCTACGTCTCCGCGCCCGACGACCCCGCGGTCGTGCCGGGGCCGGACACCGGCGCGTGGTTCGTCCTGGTCAACGCCCCGCGGCACGACCCCGGCGGCGCCGGGGGCGTGGACTGGGACGAGCCCGGGCTCGCGGAGGCGTACGCCGACCGGCTCCTGGACCTGATGGCCGAGCGCGGCCTCGACGTCCGCGACCGGGTGCGCCACCGCACGGTGCTCACCCCGGCCGACCTGGAGCGGCGTACCTCGACCCCGGGCGGCTCCATCTACGGCACGTCCTCCAACGGGGCGAGGGCGGCGTTCCTGCGCCCCGCGAACCGCTCCCCCGTCCCCGGGCTCTACCTGGTCGGCGGCTCCGCGCACCCCGGCGGCGGCCTGCCGCTGGTGGTGCTCTCGGCCCGCATCGTGGCCGACCTCGTCCGCCGAGATGACGCTCCCGGACAGCCGAGATGACGCTCGCGGACAGTCGAGGTGACGGTTGCGGCGCGGATGTCAGCGCGGTGGTCAGCGGAGGGCGCGGCGGACCGCGACCAGCAGGCATACGAGCCCGGCCGCGCCGAGCGCGACGGCGACCGCCAGCGCGGTCGTGGCCAGCGCGGCCTGGTCGACCGCGGGCAGCAGGTCGACCCCGGACCGACGGGCCGCCCACGCGATCCCGCAGGCCAGGAACCCGAAGGACGCCACGATCACCCGGGACGGCCGCTCCCACACCGTGACCGCGCCGGGGCCGGTCATCCCGGCCACCTGGGCGGTGGAGCGCACCGACTCCAGCAGCAGCGTCAGCCCCCCGGCGGCCACCCCGAGCGCCACCGCGAGCCCCGAGAACCCCGCCAGGGCGACCAGCGCCAGCAGGGCGAGCAGGTCCGCGACCCGGTCCGCGAGCGGGTCGAGCACGCTGCCCCACCGCGACTCGGCACCGGTCTGCGCGGCCAGCGCGCCGTCGACCCCGTCGAGCACGGCGGCGCCGACCAGGACCACCAGCGCGAGCAGCGGCCACCCGTCGCCGAGGGCGGCCAGCCCGGCCGCGGCCGCCGTCACCAGCACCGCCGCGAGCGTCACGGCGTCGGGCCGGACCCCCCGCCCCGCCAGCGGCCGCGCGCAGGCGTGGCTCAGCCGCACCCATCCCGAGACCCAGAAGGACGTCCGGGGGTCCAGGCCGCCGTGCAGCCGGGACCAGTGCGCGTACGCCTCCTCGCGGCTCACAGCGCGGGCGACGGCTCCGGCGACGGGCCGACCGACCGGTCCCCGCGCAGCCGCTTCAGCACCAGCTCGGCGCTGATCAGGCACATCGGCAGCCCGATGCCGGGCACCGTGCTCGACCCGGCGTAGTAGAGCCCGGCCACCTTCTTCGAGCTGTTGCCGGCCCGGAAGAGCGCGCTCTGCCGCAGGGTGTGCGCGGGGCCGAGCGCGCCGCCGGACCACGAGTTCAGGTCGGTGACGAAGTCGCCCGGGCCCATCGTGCGCCGCACGACGACGCGCTCGGCCAGGTCGGGCACGCCGGCCCAGCGGGAGACGACGTCGATCGCCGCGTCGGTGGCCTTCTCGACGGCCGCGTCACCGGCGCCCTCGAGACCGCCGTGGCCCAGGCCCGGGTCGGGCGGCACGGGCACCAGGATGAAGAGGTTCTCGTGGCCGTCCGGCGCGACCGAGGGGTCGGTGGCCGACGGGCGGCAGACGTAGATCGAGGCCGGGTCGGGCACCCGGGTGGGCTGCTCGAAGATCGCGTCGAAGTTGGTCTTCCAGTCGTCGGTGAAGAACAGCGAGTGGTGCGCCAGCTCGGGCACCTCCCCCCGCACGCCGAGGTAGGCCAGCACCGCGCCGGGCCCGGAGACCGCCTTGTCCCACCACGCCTGCGGGTAGGTCTGCAGCTCCGGCGGCAGCATCGTGGTCTCGACGTGGTGCAGGTCGGCGGCCCCGACCACGACGTCGGCCGGCAGCACGTGCTCGCCGTCGGCGTCGACGACGCGCACCCCGGAGACCTCGGTACGGCGCCGGCCGGGCAGCCGGGACCCGAGGCCGGACCCGCCGCGGGTGCGGGTCTCGATCGCGGTGGCGGCGGTGCCGGTGCGCAGGCGTACGCCGTGCTGCTCGGCGAGGCCGGCCATCGCCTCGACCAGGGTGACGAACCCGCCCTCGGGGTAGAGCACCCCGTCGGCCAGGTCGAGCCAGCTCATCAGGTGGTACATCGACGGCGCCCGGTCCGGCGAGGAGCCCAGGAAGACCGCCGGGTAGCCCAGCACCTGGCGCAGCCGCGGGTCGGAGAACCGCGAGGCGACGTGGCTCTCCAGGGAGCGTGTCAGGAGTCCGGCCAGCCGGGGCCCGTTGGTCAGGATCCGCCGCCCGGCGTAGGCCGCCGTGGAGTCGTAGGAGGTGTAGAGGAACTGCTGCACGGCGAGGTCGTAGACCTCGCGGGCGGAGTCGAGGTAGTCGTCGAGCACCGCGCCGGCGCCGGGCTCGACGGACTCGAACAGCGCGCGGTTGCCGGCCTGGTCGGCGGCGATGTCGAGCGGCTCGTGGTCGTCGTGGAAGACGCGGTAGCCGGGGTCGAGGCGGCCCAGCGTGACCTGGTCGGCGGTGGTGGTGCCGAGCAGGCGGAAGAAGTGGTCGAAGACCTCGGGCATCAGCCACCACGAGGGCCCGGTGTCGAACCGGAAGCCGTCGGCCGACCAGGAGCCCGCGCGGCCGCCGAGGTCGTCGTTCTTCTCGACCAGCTCCACGTCGTGGCCGTCGGCGGCGAGCAGCGCGGCGGTGGCCAGGCCGGCCACGCCGCCGCCCACCACGACGACCCGCTTGCGGGCGCTCACGAGGCCCTCACCAGGGTCGCCTCGCGGGGGCGACCGTCACGCGCCAGCGCGGCGGCGGCCAGGCGCGCCTTGGCCGGGCCGGGCACGCGGACGCGCCGGCGCCGCAGGTCGGCCACGGGGGTCTCACGCAGCCGGTGGGACAGCTCGGAGAAGAGGTCGTGGGCGACGCAGACCGCCAACCGGCTGCTGCGGGGCAGCGCCGGCACGACGGCGGCCCCGGCGCGCAGGTCGGCGTCGACGTCGTCGAGCCAGCCGCGCACGGCGGACCCGTCGAGTGCCTCGGGGTCGATCCCCGGCAGGTAGCGGCGGCCCAGCTGGTCGGCGTCCTCGCCGAGGTCGCGCAGGAAGTTGACCTTCTGGAAGGCCGCCCCCAGGCGCTGGGCGCCCGGGGCGAGGGCGTCGTAGCGCCGGGCCCGGTCCGGGTCGTCGATCAGGAACGCGTTCAGGCACATCAGGCCCACCACCTCCGCGGAGCCGTAGACGTAGGTCCGCAGGCTCCCCTCGTCGTGCTGCTCGAGCTCCAGGTCGGTACGCATCGAGGAGAAGAACGGTCGGACGAGCTCGGCGCCGATGCCGCACGTGCGCGCGGTCCGGGCGAAGGCGTGGACGACCAGGTTGGTGCTGGCGCCGGAGTCCATGGCGGCGAGCGTCTCGCGCTCGAGCTCGTCGAGCGCGGCGGCACGGTCGCCGATGGGCTGCCCCGGGCGCGGTGCGTCGACCACCTCGTCGGCGACGCGCACCAGTGCGTACACGTTGCGCACGTGCGGGCGGACCCGCGCACCGAGCAGGCGCGAGGCCAGGCCGAAGGACGAGGAGTACGCCTCGATGACCAGCGCCGCGCTCGCGTCGGCGACGTCGTCGTAGACCAGGTGCGGCGCCTGCGCCGACCCGTCCCGGCGCAACCCGCCGCGTGCTCGTGTCATCGATCCCTCCGTGCTCATGATCCCACCCGGGGAAAGTGACGTGCCCACCCGTTCCGGGGGCGCACGGCCGGCGGGCGTGCCAGGCTGGGCAGAACCCCCAGGAGGCATCCCCCCATGTCCACCTCGCCCCTTGCCGCCCCGGCTGCTGCCGAGCGCGACCGGCTGACCGCCGTGCGACGCCTCGGGCTCGTCGACACGCCCGCCGAGGAGCGCTTCGACCGCATCGTGCGGATCGCCGAGTCGCTCTTCAGGGTCCCGATGGCCGAGATCAACCTCATCGACGAGGACCGGCAGTTCACCAAGGCGGCCTTCCCGGCCGTCAACGCGGGCAAGAACACCGCCCGCGAGGACTCCTTCTGCACCGTCACGATCACCGGGGAGGAGACGCTGCACGTCGCCGACGCGACCGCGGACCCCCGGTTCGCGAGCAACCCGCTGGTCACCGGCGCGCCCGGCATCCGCTTCTACGCCGGGCACCCCCTGTCGGCCAACGGCCAGCGGGTCGGCTCGTTGTGCCTGGTCGACGACGCGCCCCGCACCCTCACCGAGACCGAGCAGCAGATGCTGGGCGAGCTCGCCTCGTGGGTCGAGCGCGAGCTGGAGCGGGACGCCGAGATGACCTACGCCGCCCACGTGCAGACCCGGCTCCTGCCCAGGACGCCGCCCACCCTCGACGACTACGAGGTCGCCGGGGCCTGCGTCACCGCCCGCGAGGTGGGCGGTGACTTCTACGACTGGCACACCGAGGGCGACCGGCTCCACGTCGTGCTCGTGGACGTGATGGGCAAGGGGGTCGGTCCGGGACTGCTGGCCGCCGGGTTCCGGGCCGCCCTGCGAGCCAGCGTCTCCGACGCCGGGCTGGCCGACGGCTTCAACCGCGCCGCGGCCTCGGTCGAGGACGACTTCACCGAGACCGGGTCCTTCGCCACCGCGTTCGCCGCCGAGGTCGTCACCTCCACCGGCGGCGTGTCCTACGTCGACGCCGGGCACAACCTCGGCCTGGTCGTGCGCGCCGACGGGACCTGCCGCAGGCTGCCCTCGGCCCACCTGCCGCTCGGCATCGTGGCGGGCTACCAGTGGGAGCCGGTCGTGGCCCACCTGCAGCCCGGCGAGACGCTGCTCGTGGTCAGCGACGGGATCCTGGACCACTTCACCAGCACCGAGGACGCCGTCGAGCACGTGGCCGGGACGGTGGCGACGTCACCGACCTCGTGCGCCGCGCTCGAGCGGATCACGGCCTTCGCCGGGCTCAGCAGCCCGGCCGGCCAGGACGACCTGACGGTCGTGGCGGTACGCCGCCACCGGTAGTGCCGGGCCGTCCCGCGGCGGGAGGCCGCCCGTCGCCGTCTCCCGAGCAGGCCCTCCGCTGGCGGTGCGCGGTACGGCCCGGGAGTCCTGACCACCTAGACTCGCCCCCGTCAGCGCAGCAACGAGCGCTCACCCGGACTGCGACGGACGCTCGTCACGGTTCCGCACGTCCCGGGCCCCTAGCTCAATTGGC
>JBBSKO010000049.1:0-12318 GCA_038256225.1 Propionibacteriales bacterium
ACGGCGGCCGCGCCGGCCGGCTCCACGATGGTCTTGGTCCGCTCGACCAGGGCCACCAGCGCGCGGGACATCGAGTCCTCCGAGACGGTGACGACCTCGTCGACGAGGTCGCGCACCGCGGCGAAGGTCAGCTCGCCCGGCATGCCGACCGCGATGCCGTCGGCCATCGTGCGCATCGAGCTCAGGGCGACCGGGGCGCCCTGCTCGAGCGAGGTCGGGTACGCCGCCGCGCCCTCGGCCTGGACACCCACCAGGTGGACGTCGGGCCGCAGCGCCTTGAGCGCGATCGCGACGCCCGCGATGAGGCCGCCGCCACCGGTCGGCACCAGCACGGTGCGCGCCTCCGGCGCCTGCTCGGCGACCTCGAGGCCGCAGGTGCCCTGGCCGGCCATGATGTCGGCGTGGTCGAAGGGGTGGATCAGCACCGCCCCGGTCTCCTCGGCGAAGCGCCGGGCCCCGACCAGCGCGTCCTCGATGTAGCGACCTTCGAAGACCACGTCGGCGCCGTACCCCCGGGTCGCCCGCTCCTTCGGGATCGGCGCGCCCTCCGGCATGAAGACCGTGGCGTGGATGCCGAGCAGCTGCCCGGCCAGCGCGACGCCCTGGGCGTGGTTGCCGGCCGAGGCCGCGACCACGCCGTTCGCGCGCTCGGCCTCGGTGAGGCGCGCCATCCGGTAGTAGGCGCCGCGGGCCTTGAAGGAGCCGGTGCGCTGGAGGTTCTCGCACTTGAGGTGCACCGGGCCGCCGCAGAGCGCCGACAGCCAGCGCGACCGGTCCATCGGGGTCTCCACCGACACCCCGCGCAGCACCTCGCGGGCGGCCTGGATCTCGGCCAGCCCGAGCGCCAGCGGCGGTCGGGGCGCGGGCTCGGTCATCGGGTCTCCTGCTCGGGGTCGGGGTCGGGGGCGGGTTCGGGCTCGGTGTCCGGTTCGGGCTCGGTGTCCGGTTCGGGCTCGGCCGGGTCGGTGGGGTCGCGACCGGCGAGGTGGAGCACGACGGCGTTGGCGGTGGCCACCAGGGGGACGGCGACGAGCGCGCCGGACACCCCCGCGACCAGGCTGCCCGCCGTGACCGCGACCAGCACGCCCAGGGGGTGGACCGAGACCGAGCGCCCCATCAGGAACGGCTGGAGCACGTTGCCCTCGACCTGCTGCACCACCAGCACACCGGCGAGCATGATCAGCGCGGTCGTGAAACCGCCGTCGACCAGCGCGACCAGCACCGCGACCGCCCCGGCCAGGGTGGCGCCGACGACGGGGATGAAGGCCCCGAGGAAGGTGAGCACGAAGATCGGGGCCAGGAACGGCAGGCCGAGCACCGCGGCCACGACGGTGATCCCGATGGCGTCGAGGAGGGCGACCGCGACCGTGGCCCGGACGTAGTGGGTCAGCGTGGTCCAGGCGACCTCCCCCGAGGAGTCGACGTGGTCGCGCGCCCCACGGGGCGCCAGCCGGACCACCCAGCTCCAGATCCGGCGGCCGTCGGCCAGGAAGAAGAACAGCGCGAAGATCGCGAGGAAGAGACCGACCACCGCGTTGCCGGCGCTCGAGCCGACGGCCAGCGCCTGCTGGAGGGCGCCGTCGCCGGCGAAGGACGCGACCGAGTCGCGCAGGGTGGCCACGCCGTCGTCGACCTGCGACGTGCTGGCGTCCAGCGGTCCCTCGACCAGCCAGGTCCGGACCTTCTCGATGCCCTGGGCGGCCGACGTGGCCAGGTCGGACGCGCCGGTGGCGATCTGCTGGCCGACGAAGCCGAGCAGCCCGCCGACCACCACGACCCCGAGCACGACCACCAGCAGCGCCGCCGCGCTGCGGGGCAGCCAGCGGTCGAGCAGCCGGACCGCCGGGTCGGCCAGGGCGGCGAGCAGGAGGGAGATCACCAGCGGCAGCACCAGCACGGCGTACGTCGCGACCAGCTGCACCACGACCCAGCCGACGCCGGCAAGCAGGAGCAGGCGCCACGCCCAGGCGCCGGCCAGGTCGAGCGCCCAGGGGACACCGGCGCCACCGCGGTCCCGGACCTGCTGGGGGGCGCGGTCGCGCGGTGCGAGGCTCGACGGCATCGGCTCAGCGTATGCCCGTGGCGCCCGTCACGAGCCCCCGGGCGAGCGCCCGCGCGGCGCCCGGGTGGGCGTCCGCGAGCAGCCCGACCGCGGCCAGCACGTAGTCGCGGTCGACGACCACGCGGGGCCGCTCGGGCAGCTGCCACCCGCCGCCGGCGCGGGCGGCGGCGGCGGGCCCGAGGGCGGGGGCGAGCACCCGGTCGGCGACGCCCGCCCTGCCGTGGCGGAGGACGCCGCCGGAGCCGACCACGAGGTCGACGGTGCGGAGGTCGCGCCCGCTGCGCTCGACGACCCGGCCGTCGGCGCCGAGCACGACCCGGGCCCGGCCGGCGTGCCGCCGCAGCGCCTGGGTCAGCGCGGCCCGGGCCAGGGCCTCGTCGTCGTCGAGGTCGTCGTCGTCCTGCGGGAGGTACGCCGGGTCGTCGGCGCGACGCCGGGCGGCGGCGGCGAGCCGGTCGTGCGCCGCGGGGGCGAGCTCGTCGGGGTCGAGCCGCTCGACGGTGGTCACCGCCGACCACCGCATCCCGAGGTCGCCCTCGACGGTGCGCCCGGCGCGGGTCGTGGCGACGACCTCGCGGGCCAGGCCGCTCTGCTCGGGGTCGACCTCGACCACGGCGTGCACGTCGGTGGTGGCGCCGCCGACGTCGACCACCACGACGTCGCCGACCTGCTCGGCCAGCACCTCGACGCCGCGCAGCACGACGTCGGGCGTCGCGCCGCGGACCAGCTCCTCGAGCTCGCGCCGGCGCGCGGGCGAGGTGAGGCGCTTGCCGCCGATGACGTGGCTGACGAACACCTCCCGCACGGCCGCCCGGGCCCCGTCCGGGGCGAGCACCCCGATCCGCGGCACCACGTTGGGCGCCAGGACGTACGGCACCTCGCCGAGCACGGCGGCGACCTGCGGGTGCGCGGCGACGTTGCCGGCCACCACCACCGGGCCGGTCCAGCCGGCCCCGACGACCGCCGTCGCGCCGTCGACCAGCGCCCGGGTGTTGCCGCCGTCGGTCCCCCCGGTCAGCAGCACCACGTCCGGCGTCGCGGCGAGCACGTCGGCGGCCGGGTCGGCGTCGCCGGCGACCGAGGCCACGGCCACGACGTGGCCGCCGCTGGACAGCGCGACCCGGCGCCCGGCCTCGGCGGTGACCAGCGGCTCGTTGCCGAGCACCGCGATCCGCAGACCGCCGCCCGCGCTGGAGCAGGCGAGCCGCACGGCATCGGCGGCCCGGGGGTGGGCGGCCACGAGGGCGGCGCGGCAGGCGTCGTACCCGGCGAGGACGTCACCGCCGGCGGCGGTCGTGGCGTGCTCGGCGCGGCCCACGACGGTGCCGTCGGCGAGGTCGACGAGCAGGGCCTTGGTGAAGGTGGAGCCGAGGTCGACGCAGAGCGCCAGCCCGGGCGGTCCCGGGGTGCGCGTCACACGAACGCCGAGGCGCCGACCGCGACCACCACCAGCACGCCCGCGACCGCCATCGCGGTGGTGACCCGGGCGGCGGGGAGCGGCCGGCCGGCCCGCATCGCGGCCTCGACGGAGCGGTAGCGCAGGAACCCACCGACCATCGAGCCGGCCGCGCTCACCAGCAGCAGGAACGCCAGCAGCAGCGAGACGAGGTCGCGCTCGATGAGGTGCAGGACGAAGAGCGCGGCCGCGACCAGCCCGAGGCTGGTGCGGGTCCAGGCCAGGAAGGTCCGCTCGTTGGCCAGCGTGAAGCGGTAGTCGGGCTCGCTCACCGGGCGCTCACCGGGACCGCTGGGAGAGGTCGAGCGCCCGCTCGAGGTCGGCCAGGAGGTCCGCGGCGGTCTCGATGCCGACGCTGAGCCGGACCAGGTCCTCGGGCACCTCGAGCGCGGTCCCGCTGACGCTGGCGTGGGTCATCCGCCCGGGGTGCTCGATCAGCGACTCGACGCCGCCGAGGCTCTCGCCGAGGGTGAACACCTCGGTGCCCTCGCAGACCGCGAGGGCGGCCTCGACCCCGCCGGCGACGCGGAAGGAGACCATCCCGCCGAACCGCTTCATCTGACGCGCGGCGACGGCGTGGCCGGGGTGGTCGGGCAGGCCGGGGTAGATCACCTGGGTGACGGCAGGGTGCGCCTCGAGCATCGCCACCACCTGCTCGGCGTTGTCGCAGTGGCGCTCCATCCGGACCGCGAGCGTCTTGAGGCCGCGCAGCACCAGCCAGGCGTCGAAGGGGCCCGCGACCGCGCCGATCGCGTTCTGGTGGAAGGCGACCTCCTCGGCCAGGTCGAGGTCGCGCACGACGAGCGCGCCGCCGACGACGTCGGAGTGGCCCCCGGCGTACTTCGTCGTGGAGTGCACGACGACGTCGGCGCCGAGGGTCAGCGGCTGCTGCAGGTAGGGCGAGGCGAAGGTGTTGTCGACGACCAGCAGCGCGCCGGCGTCGTGGGCGACCGCGGCCAGCGCCTCGATGTCACCGACGTTGAGCAGCGGGTTGGTCGGGGTCTCGCACCACACCAGCTTCGTGACGCCCGGGCGGATCGCGGCGCGGACGGCCTCGACGTCGGACACCGCGGCGGGCGTGTGCTCGACGCCCCAGGACTGCTCGACCTTGTCGAAGAGCCGGAACGTGCCGCCGTAGGCGTCGTCCGGGATCACGACGTGGTCCCCGGGCCGGCAGGTGGCGCGGACCAGGGTGTCCTCCGCGGCCAGCCCGGAGGCGAACGCGAAGGCCCGCTCCCCCTCCTCGAGCGCGGCCAGGTTGCCCTCGAGCGCGGTCCGCGTGGGGTTGGCCGAGCGCGAGTACTCGTACCCGCCGCGCAGGCCGCCGACGCCGTCCTGCTTGTAGGTCGACGTCGCGAAGATCGGTGGGATCACCGCCCCCGTCGTCGGGTCGGGCTCGTAGCCGGCGTGGATGGCGCGGGTCTCGAACCCGGCCTTCTCGGACGTCCCGGGCTGGTGCTGGCCGCGCTGCTGCTCGCTCACGTCCGAAAGCGTAGTGCGGGGGAAGGTCCGGGCGGCCTCCGGTGTTGTGCCGGATGACGATCGTTGATCGACCCCGACCGAAGGAGATCGAAGTGTTCGGACGCGACAAGTCCTCCCTCCCCGAGCCCGGCAAGGCCCTCGCCGGACGGCCCGAGCGGCCCTGGCACCTCGCCACGCAGCACGCCGTGCTCGACGCGCCGCTGGTGACCGACGAGGTCCCGGCCGGCCACGAGGTCGTGATCTTCGGTCTGGGCTGCTTCTGGGGCGCCGAGGAGGCGTACTGGGGGCTGGACGGCGTGTTCTCGACCTCGGTCGGCTACGCCGGCGGGGAGACCCCGCACCCGTCGTACGAGGAGGTCTGCTCCGGACGCACCGGGCACACCGAGGCCGTCCGGATCGTCTTCGACCCCTCCCGCGTCGCCTTCGCCGACCTGGTGAAGCGGTTCTTCGAGATCCACGACCCGACCCAGGGCATGCGCCAGGGCAACGACGTGGGCACGCAGTACCGCTCGGCAATCTACTGGACCACCCCGGAGCAGGAGCAGACCGCGCGGGAGCTGACGGCGGTCTACGGCTCCGAGCTCGAGCGCCGTCGCCTCGGGTCGATCACCACCGAGATCAAGCCGGCCCCGGAGTACTACTACGCCGAGGACCCGCACCAGCAGTACCTGGCGAAGAACCCCTTCGGCTACCGCTGCCACGCCAACACCGGCGTGCGGTTCCCGCAGACCGCCTGAGCCCTGCTGGGTGACCCGCCCTCAGGTGGCGTGAGCCAGGATGGGGCCCATGAGCGACCTCCCTCGCAAGGCCGCCTCACGCACCGCCCGTCTCGCCCGACTGCCCCTGGGGTACGCCGGCCGCAGCGCGGTCGGGTTCGGGCGCCGCCTCGGCGGTGCGCCGGCGGAGGCGGTGATGAGCGACATCCAGGCCAGGACCGCCGAGCAGGTGTTCCGCACCCTCGGCGAGCTCAAGGGCGGGGCGATGAAGTTCGGTCAGGCGATGTCGGTCTTCGAGTCGGCGCTGCCGGAGGAGGTCGCGGGTCCGTACCGCGAGCAGCTGACCAAGCTCCAGGACTCCGCTCCCCCGATGCCGACCTCGACGGTGCGTCAGGTCCTCACCGAGGACCTCGGCCCGGACTGGAAGCAGCAGCTGGTCTGGCTGGACGGCGGGCCGACCGCCTCGGCCTCGATCGGGCAGGTGCACAAGGGTCGCTGGCACGACGGCCGCGAGGTCGCGGTCAAGGTGCAGTACCCCGGGGCCGACGAGGCGCTGCGCTCGGACCTGCGCCAGCTGTCGCGGCTCGGCCGCTCGATCGCGCCGGTCTTCCCCGGCATCGACCTGAAGCCGCTGATCGAGGAGCTGCAGCTGCGCGCCGAGGAGGAGCTCGACTACGAGCTCGAGGCGCAGGCGCAGCGCGGCTTCGCCGAGGGCTACCGCGACGACCCCGACATCGTGGTGCCCGACGTCGTGGCCGTCGGCCGCCGCGTGCTGGTCACCGAGTGGCTCGACAGCCCGGCCTCCCTGGCCTCGGTCATCGCGTCCGGCACGCAGGAGGAGCGCGACCACTACGGCCACCTCTTCACCCGCTTCATCTTCTCCTCGCCGGCGCGGGTCGCGATGCTCCACGCCGACCCGCACCCGGGCAACTACCGGGTGATGCCCACTGAGGACGGCCGCCCCGGTCGTCTCGGCGTGCTCGACTTCGGCGCCGTCGCGCGGCTCCCCGACTCCGGGCTGCCCGAGGTGATGGGCCGGCTGATCCGCCTCGCCGCCCTCGACGACGCCACCCAGCTGATGGACGGCCTGCGGGGCGAGGGCTTCGTCAAGGAGCGCACCAAGCTGGACGCGCGGCAGGTCGCCGACTACCTCTCGCCCCTGGTCGAGCCCACCCGGGTCGAGGAGTTCCAGTTCAGCCGGGAGTGGATGCGCGAGCAGTTCGCCCGGATCAACGACCCGCGCGAGCCCGCGTACACGGTGGCGATCAAGCTGAACCTGCCCCCGGAGTACCTGCTCATCCACCGCTCGTGGGTGGGTGGCATCGCGATCCTGTCCCAGCTCGGCACGAAGGCCCGGTTCCGCGACATCCTCGAGGAGCTGCTCCCCGGTTTCGCCGCACCGGTCGCCTGACGTCAGCCGCGGGCCAGCTCGACACCCCGCGCCACGGCGCCCGCGACGACCAGGTAGCCGCCGGCGGCGAGCACGGCGAGCGCGAGACCGGCGCTGCCCTCGGACAGCACGTAGCCGCCGGCGCCGGACAGCGCGACGCCTCCGAACGCGTGCAGGGCAGCGGCGGTCGGTCGGGACTCCTCCCGGTCCTTCATGTCGCAAGTATCAGCCGGCATAGGCACGCCCCGCACACCGACAGGCACAAGTTGCGAACGGCCGCCCGCTCCCGCCCGTCGCGCCCGGCCAGCGAGATGCCGACCTGTCGCCTCACGACTTCTGCCTGTCGGTGTACGACGCCTCAGAGGCGCAGGTGCATGACGTGCAGCCCCACCCGGCCGTGCGTCGGGGAGGCGAACGCCTCCGGGACCGTGCCGACGACCTCGAACCCCAGCGAGCGCCACAGGCCCACGGCGGCGGTGTTCGTCTCGACCACGGCGTTGAACTGGATGCCGGCGTACCCCTGCTCGCGGTGCCACGCCACGACGTGCTCGCCCAGCGCCCGGCCGACGCCGCGCCCACGGGCCGCGGGGGCGACCATGAAGGACGCGGTACCGACGTGGCTGCCGGGCCCGGGCCGGTTCGGCCCCATCCGCGCGGTGCCGAGCACGACCTCGCCGCCCACCGTGTCGTCGACCAGCACCACCGTGGCGCCCGGCGGCTCGGCGAACCACAGCGCGCGGCCCTGCTCGCTGGTCAGCCCCAGCGGGTAGGCGTAGGTCTCCTGCGCCTCGGCGACCTCATGGAAGATCGGCCAGATGGCGGGCCAGTCTGCGGGGGTGGCCGGCCGGACGGTCGGGGTCGGGGTCGCGCTCACGTCACCGGGTGGCAGTCGTGCCCGCAGGAGCTCGTGCTGCCCGGGTCGTGGTCGGGGCCGGCGTGGTCCGCGGGGCGGTGCAGGACGGCGTGGCCGGGGGCGACCCGCACGTCGTCACCGTCGACGGTCGCGGTGCCGTCGACGAGCAGGGTGTAGCCGCGCTCCTCGCGGGGCGGGAACAGCAGCGTGACCGTCGCGTTGGCGGTGACGTTGCGCAGGCTGCCGCCGCCGGGGCCGGTCACGACCACGACGCCGTCGCTGAGCACGGGCGCGGCCGAGACCGCCTTGACGCTCTCGCTCGCGGTGCTCAGCAGGTAACCGGGGCCGTACTGCTCGAGGGTGCGGGCGAGGTCCGCAAGGTCGACCGGGATGCTCATGGTCCGAACCTACCCGCGGTCGACCCACCGCTCCCCCGCGTCCACCGCCTCCGCGGTGCCGCCGGTCAGCTCCGCGACCAGGGCGTGCAGGGCGGCGACGCCGTCGGTGGGGACGCCGAGGCGGAGGGTGACGCGGGCGGCGTACGCCTGGTCGAGCACGCTCACGTCGTGGGTCCGCAGACCGCTCTCGAGGCGTCCGGCGTCGGCGTGCCCGACCTCCACCTCGAGCTCGCGCAGCAGCTCGCGGCGGCGGGTGCCGGCGACGTCCAGGGCGGTACGCACGGCGTCGCCGTAGGCGCGGACCAGGCCGCCGGCTCCGAGCAGCGTCCCGCCGAACCACCGCGTCACCACCGCGACCACGTCCGCCAGCGGCTCGTCGTCGGTCCCCGCGCCGCGGAGCACCTCGAGCATCGGGGCGCCGGCGGTGCCGCCCGGCTCCCCGTCGTCGCTGGAGCGCTCGACCACCTGGGGCGGCGGGCCGAGCAGGAAGGCCGAGCAGTGGTGCCGCGCGTCGCGGTGCTCGCGCCGGGCGGCCTCGACCACGGCCCGGGCGTCGGCCTCGGTCGCGACCCGCTCCAGACGGCAGCGGAACCGCGACCTGCTGACCTCCGTCTCGACCTCCGCGGTGCGCGCGATCGTGCGGTAGCGGGTGCTCACGGGAGCATCACCACAGGCCCAGCACGTCGCCGCCGATGCGGACCACGAACCCGCCGACGACCACCACGAAGAACGCGCGGACGAAGCCGGCGCCCCGGGCCACGGCGGTCCGGGCGCCGATGTAGGAGCCGACGACGTTGGCCACCCCGACGACGAGCCCGACCTCCCACAGCACCGCGCCCTGCGGCACGAAGACGACCAGCGCCGCCAGGTTGGTGGCCCAGTTGGCCAGGCGCGCGTTGGCGGAGCCCTCCAGGAAGGAGTAGCCGAGGAGCCCGACCATGGCCAGCACGAAGAAGCTGCCGGTGCCCGGCCCCAGCGCCCCGTCGTAGAAGCCGATGACGAGGCCGGCGCCCACGGCCAGCGCGACGTGGTGGCCACGACCGAAGCGCAGCTCGGTCACCTCGCCGACCGACGGCTTGAGCAGCACCCACGCCCCGACCAGGAGCAGCGCGACGAGGACGACCGGGTCGAACGCCTCCCGGGGGATGAAGGACGCGACGACGGCCCCGCCGACCGACCCGACGAAGGCGGCCAGCATCAGCGGCACGAACGTCGACGCCTGCGGGCGTACCCGCCGCAGGTAGGTCGCCGAGCTGACCGTCACGCCCATCCACGACGCGAGCTTGTTGGTGGCCAGGACCTGGACCGGGCTGGCCCCGGGCAGCCCGACGAGCAGGGCCGGGAGCTGGACCAGCCCGCCGCCACCGACGACCGCGTCGACGAAGCCGGCCACCAGGCCCGCCAGGGCCAGCAGCGCCAGCAGTGTCAGGCCGGGGTCCTCCACGGCGGTCACCCTAGGACGGCGTGACGGCCCACCCGCGACCTAGGGTGGCGGCGTGCGCATCGTCTCCCTCCTCCCCTCGACCACCGAGATCCTCTTCGCGATCGGCGCCGGGGACGAGGTGGTCGGCGTGACCTTCGAGTGCGACCACCCCGCCGAGGCGCGCACGCGGCGGATCGTGTCGACCTCGACGCTGCCCGAGGGCCTGGACCCGGCCGGGATCGACGCGGCGGTCTCGGCCGCCGTGGCCCGCGGCGAGGACCTGTACCGGCTCGACGCGGACGCCCTGGCCGGGCTGGACGCCGACCTCGTGGTCACCCAGGACCTGTGCGCGGTGTGCGCGATCGACGTCTCGACCGTCGACGCCGCCCTGGCCCACCTCGGCTGCACCGCCGAGGTGGTCACCACCGACCCGCACACCGTGGCCGAGGTGCTCGGCACGGTCCACGAGCTCGGCCGGCGCACCGGGCGCGAGGCGGCCGCGGCCGCCCTGGTGGCCTCGCTGGAGGACCGGCTCGCGGACGTGGGCCGACGCGTCGCCGACCGGGCCCGCCCGCGCGTCGTGGTGCTGGAGTGGACCGACCCGCCGTACGCCCCCGGCCACTGGATCCCGGAGATGGTCGAGGCCGCCGGCGGCGAGTGCGTGCTCGGCGCCGCCGGTGAGAAGTCCGTGCGGACCACCTGGGAGGACGTCCACGCGTCCCGGCCCGACGTCGTCGTGGTGGCGCCCTGCGGCTTCGACCGCGCGGCCTCGCAGGCCCAGGCCGACGCCCTGGTCGCCGCCGGCGTCCTGCCGGCCGGGGTACGCGTCCACGCCGTGGACGCCGACGCCTCGTGGGCGCGGCCCGGCCCGCGGCTGGTGGACGGGGTCGAGGAGCTGGCCGGGGTGCTGCACGGCGGCTGAGGCGCCGCGGCGCCGGAGGGGCGGGGAGGAGCGCCAACGACTCTCTCGAGACTCCATCCACAACTCCAGATCGGGCTAGTGTTCGAGCACTTGTTCGATTGTACTAAGGCTGCCCACCGCCCCCGACGACCCGACACTCGACGTCGCTGTCGGCGAGGAGGCGGTGGTGGCCATGGACCCGTCGTTCTGGGAGTGGGTCCACGAGCTCGACACCACACGGGAGACGTCCCGGGTCGAGGCGCTCGCGGTGGTCAAGGACGCCCGCGCGGTCCGTGCTGCCGCCGAGGTCGCGGTCCTGCATTCGGTGGTGGAGTGGTGCGTGATCAACGAGGCCCTCACCGACGACGAGGCGATGTGGATCGCGGGGTACGGCGACCACGGCCTGTCCCTCGGCGGCGTCGGGTGTCCGTTGGTGCGCGGGTCCGCGGTCATCGAGCTGTCCGCGGCACTGGGCGTCTCGACGCAGTCCGGGGCCAACCAGGTCGCGATCACCCTCGAGCTCCGCTACCGCCTACCCCGGCTGTGGGAACGCGTCATCTCCGGGGCCTGCCCGGTCTGGCGGGCCCGCCAGGTCGCGGAGAAGACCATGACCCTGTGCGAGGACGGTGCCGCCGAGGTCGACCGCCTCGTCGCACCCTTCGCGCACTCCATCTCCTACGCCCAGCTGTGCCGGATCACCGACGAAGCACTCCTGCGGTGGGACCCCGAAGCAGCCGAGGAGAAACGCCGTGCGGCAGCCGATGGGCGGCACTGCCACATCAACCTCGCCGACCACACCGACGGCGTCGTCGACCTCGACGCCGGACTCGACCTCGCCGACGCCCTCGCCCTCGAAGCAGCCGTCCGCGACCGCGCCGCAGCCCTCGCTCAGGACGGGTCCACCGACTCCCTCGACGTGCGCCGCTCGAAGGCCCTCGGCTCCCTCGCCACCGGTCAGCAGACCCTCCCCGACGACAACACCGACGGCGGGCCCGAGAAGGCGTCAGCGGCCGGCACGCACCTGACGCTCTACACCCACATCCCCGGCGCAGTCTTCAACCCGCTGCTCCGCAACGACACCCTGCTCTCTCGCCTCGACGGCCGGCACCCCGCCCACGGCCCGATCACCACCGCCCAGGTCCGCCACTGGGCGCAGACCGCCGCGAGCATCACGATCCGGCCCGTCATCGACCTCGCCGAGACCATCCACTGCGACTCCTACGAGTGCTCGGATCGCCTCAAGGAACAGACCAGGCTCCGAGACACCACCTGCGTCTTCCCGTGGTGCACCCACCCGGCGGTCCTCGCCGACATGGACCACGCCGTCCCGTACCCCGACGGCCCGACCGAGACCGGGAACATCGCCCCCGCCTGCCGCACCCACCACCGCGCGAAGACCCACCTGGGCTGGGACTACCAAGCACGGCCCCGGCCTGTACCTGTGGCGAAGTCCCTCCGGGGAGCGGTACCGGCGTTCCCACGCCGGGACCCACCCCATCGACGAGCTCCCACCCGGGCCACCACCCGACCCGCTCCCCGAGGCCCCGGACACCACCCCGTACCTCGCACCGCCACCCCCGGTCACGGACCACCCGGACAAACCGGATGACGCCGCCGAGTCACCACCCCGCGACGAC
>JBBSKO010000050.1:0-12253 GCA_038256225.1 Propionibacteriales bacterium
ACCGGGGAGGCGTACGGCTCCGTACGGCGGGCCGGGTCGGGGAAGTAGACGCGGCGCACCAGCGCGCGCAGCGACGGCGAGATCATCCGGTCCGCGCCGGGGTCGCCCTCCGGCACGTCGGTGGCCAGGTCGAGCGCCGGGACCCCGAGCACCTGCAGCAGCGGGCGCACGGTCCCGCCGTCCCGGGCCATCAGGCAGACCGCGGCGGCCATCCCGCCGCCCGACGAGAGGCCGCCGACGGCCAGCCGGGTGCCGTCGACCCCCAGGGAGGTCCCCTGCCGTGACGTCGGGCCGGCCAGCCAGGCCAGGACGTCGTGCGCCTGCTCCTGCGCGACCGGGTAGCGCACGTACGGGCCGGTGCGGAAGTCGACGTTGACCACCGCGACCCCGGCCTCGGCGACCAGGTAGCGGCACCAGAAGTCGTCCATGAACGGGTGGCGCATCAGCCAGGCGCCGCCGTGCAGGTGGACGTACGCCGGACGGGGCCGCGAGCCGGGCGCCCACAACGGGTCGGTGTAGACGTGCACCGGCACCCGGCCGTGCCGGGTGGGGACGAGGTGACGCCGGGGACCCGGCAGGTCGGTGCCCGCGAACCGGAGCTCCTCGCCGTAGCGCACGGACCACCGCGCGCTGGCGTGCATCGTCATCGCCGCGACGCGGTCGGACAGCCTCACCGGGGGGACCTCACTACCCGCGTTCGGAACGGTTGCGCGGGCGGATGGGTCGCCCGCGCGCGCCCTGCCCTAACCTGCCGGGCATGCGCGCAGCCCAGGTCGTCACTCTCACCGGTCCCACCGACGTCGTCGTGCAGGAGGTGCCGGACGTGACCGCCGGCGAGGGCCAGGTCCTCGTCGAGGTCCACGCCGTCGGCACGTCCTTCCCCGACCTCCTGCTGTCCCGGGGGGAGTACCAGATGAAGCCCGAGCCGCCCTTCACGCTCGGCGTCGACGTCGCGGGCGTCGTCGTGTCCGGCGAGGGCTTCGAGCCCGGCCAGCGCGTCTGCGCGGTCCAGGGCTACGGCGGGGCGTCCGAGCTGGCCGCGATGCCGG
The DNA here is from genome assembly GCA_038256225.1 of Propionibacteriales bacterium. Lineage (GTDB taxonomy): Bacteria > Actinomycetota > Actinomycetes > Propionibacteriales > Nocardioidaceae > Nocardioides. Next base: position 1,050 of record JBBSKO010000050.1, read on the forward strand.
TCGACTCGACGTTCGCGCTGCCCGACGCGCTGTCCTTCGAGGAGGGCGCGGCGATGCCGATGAACTACCTCACCGCGCAGTTCGCCCTGGCCGAGCGGGCCGGGCTCCGCGAGGGCGAGACCGTGCTGGTCCACGGCGCCGCCGGCGGCGTCGGCACCGCGACCATCCAGGTCGCCAAGGGGTACGGCGCCCGCAGCGTCGCGGTCGTCTCGACCGAGGAGAAGGCCGAGGTCGCCCGGCAGGCCGGCGCGGACGAGGTCGTCCTGCTCGACGGCTGGAAGGACGCCGTGAAGGACCTCACCGGCGGCCGGGGCGTCGACGTGGTGATGGACGTCGTCGGCGGCGACGTCTTCCTCGACTCCCTGCGCTCGCTGGCCCCGCTGGGCCGGCTGCTCGTGGTCGGCTTCGCCGCCGGCCAGGGCATCCCCGAGGTCAAGGTCAACCGGCTGCTGCTCAACAACACCGACGTCCGCGGCGTCGGCTGGGGCGCCTACGCGATGGCCCGCCCGGGTTACATGCAGCAGCAGTGGGCCGCCCTGGTGCCGATGATCGAGGCCGGGGTCGTCAAGCCGCCGGTCGGTCGGACGTACGCCTTCGAGGAGTTCGGGCAGGCCCTGGTCGACCTCGACGAGCGGCGCACGCTGGGCAAGGGCGTCGTCCGGCTCCGTGACTGACGACGACCCACGGGTCGTCGGGCGGCGGGCCGCGCACGGGCAGGCGGCGTACGCCGTCCGGCTCGAGACGGGCCCGACCGGCGCCGTCGCGGTGGTCGCTGGGCTGTGCGGGGACGACGTGGCGGTCGTCGTGGACGTGCTGTCGTTCACGACCACGCTGACCCTGGCGGTGGAACGGGGCGTCGAGGTGCACCCGTTCGCCTGGCGCGACGAGCGCGCGGAGGGGTACGCCCGGGAGCGTGACGCCGTGCTGGCCGTCGGCCGCCTCGAGGCCGCGGCGTCGTCCTCGGTGGTCGAGGAGCGAGCGCAGCGAGCGTCTCGGGACCGGCCGACGCTGTCCCCGGCCGCGATGCTGCGCGGCGACGGCCTCGCCGGGGTGCGGCGGCTCGTGCTGCCCTCGCCCAACGGCTCGACGATCAGCGCCCTGCTGGCCGACGCCGGCGTGGGCGTGGTGGGCGCGTGCCTGCGCAACGCCCCCGCGGTCGCGGACGCGCTGGCCCCGGCGCTCCTGAGGGGCTCGACCCTGGCCGTCGTGGCCTCGGGGGAGCGCTGGGCGGACGGGTCGCTGCGCCCGGCGGCCGAGGACGTCTGGGGGGCCGGGGCGCTGCTCGCCGCGCTCCTCGAGCGCGGCGTCACCGGGCTGAGCCCGGAGGCGGCGCTGGCGGTGGCCGCCTGGCGGGCGGTGGCGCCGGACCCGGTAGCCGCCCTCAACGCCTGCGCAGGGGGTCGCGAGCTCGCGGCGGGCGGGTTCGGCGAGGACGTCGACATGGCCGCCGAGGTGGGCGTGACCGACGTGGTGCCTGTCCTGCTGGGCGGGGCGTTCCGCGCTGCCGGGACGTCATGCGTTCCGTGACCCACCTGAGCGCACGGAGGGATGACGTCCCGGGCCGCACGGCCCCGGCTAGGGTCGAAGCGTGAGCATCCTGGACGACGCCCGCGAGGGCATGAACCCCGACATCCGCCCGCAGGACGACCTCTTCGGCCACGTCAACGGCCGCTGGCTCGACGAGGTCGAGATCCCCGCAGACCGCTCCAGCTGGGGCCCCTTCGTGCAGCTGGCCGACGCCGCCGAGGAGCGGGTGCGCCAGATCATCGAGGACTTCGCCGCGCAGTCGCGCGAGCCGGGCGCCCCCGACGCCGACGCCGCGTCGGCCGAGGAGGCGCAGAAGATCGGCGACCTCTACGCCTCCTTCATGGACACCGAGGAGGTGGACCGGCGCGGGGCCGGTCCGATCCGCGCCCTGGTCGAGGCCAGCCGGTCGCTGCGCGACGTGCGCGACCTGGCCGCGTTCCTCGGGGAGTTCGAGCGGATCGGCGGCCACGGCCTGTTCGGGTCCTACGTGGACACCGACGACCGCAACTCCGACCGCTACCTGTTCCACCTCGCCCAGGGCGGCCTCGGCCTGCCCGACGAGTCGTACTACCGCGAGGAGAAGTTCGCCGAGATCCGCGGCAGCTACGTCGCCTACCTCAAGCGCCTCTTCACCTTCGTCGACCACGAGGACCCCGCCGGCGCCGCCGCGGCCGTGCTCGCCCTGGACACCCGGATCGCCGCCGGGCACTGGGAGCGCGCCGACACCCGGGACGTCCAGAAGACCTACAACCTGCGCACCCTCGAGGAGGTCAAGGCGGCCTGCCCGTCCTTCGACTGGGACGCCTACGTCCAGAACCTCAGCGGCCCCGCGATCGACCCCGCCCCGCTGCTGGCCGAGGCCTGCGTACGCCAGCCGTCGTTCTTCGAGCACCTCGACGGCGTCCTGCGCGAGACCCCGCTCGACGACTGGAAGTCGTGGCTGCTGGCGCACGTGCTGCGCTCCTCGGCGGCCTACCTGACCGACGACTTCGTCGAGACCAACTTCGACTTCTACGGCCGCACCCTCAACGGCACCCCCGAGCTGCGGGCCCGCTGGAAGCGCGGCGTCGCGCTGGTCGAGGGCGGGCTGGGCGAGGCCGTCGGCAAGGAGTACGTCGGGCGCCACTTCGGCCCGCGCGCGAAGGCGATGATGGACGACCTGGTGGCCAACCTGCTCGCGGCCTACCGCAGCTCGATCGACCGGCTGGACTGGATGACCGAGGAGACCAAGCAGCGGGCGTACGAGAAGCTCGAGACCTTCCGGCCCAAGATCGGCTACCCGGAGCGCTTCCGCGACTACTCGGCGCTGCGCATCGACGCCCACGACCTCGTGGGCAACGTCGCGGCGATCTCCGCGCACGAGACCGACCGCCACCTGCGCAAGATCGGCTCGCCGGTGGACCGCGACGAGTGGTTCATGCTGCCGCAGACGGTGAACGCCTACTACAACCCCGGCACGAACGAGATCTGCTTCCCCGCCGGCATCCTGCAGAAGCCGTTCTTCGACCCCGACGCGCTCGAGGCGGAGAACTACGGCGGGATCGGCGCGGTGATCGGTCACGAGATCGGTCACGGCTTCGACGACCAGGGCGCGCAGTACGACGGCACCGGCACGCTCAACGACTGGTGGACCGCCGACGACAAGGCCGCCTTCGAGGTGAAGTCCAAGACGCTGGTCGCGCAGTACGACGGGTTCTCCCCGCGCAACCTGCCCGGGGAGACGGTCAACGGCTCGCTGACCGTCGGCGAGAACATCGGCGACCTGGGCGGACTCACGATCGCGCACACCGCGTTCGTCATCGCGCAGGGAGGCGAGGCGTCGGTCGAGGACCGCCGGCGGCTGTTCATGAACTGGGCCTACGTCTGGCGCACCAAGCGCCGCACCGAGCAGGAGCAGACCTACCTGACCATCGACCCGCACAGCCCCCCGGAGTTCCGCGCCAACATCGTGCGCAACCTCGACGAGTTCCACGACGTCTTCGGCACGGTCGCGGGCGACGGGCTGTGGCTGGACCCGCAGGAGCGCGTCCGGATCTGGTGACGCGGCAGGTCGTGGGCCGACGTGGGCCCGGGGACCCGGGCGTCCGCTGAGGGCGGCTCCCCGCCGGACTGGGTGGGCGTGTCGCGGACTCCGCGCGCCGTGCAGGGCGCGCGGACCCGGGGAATCCCCGCTCGGGCGGGGATTCCCGGGGCGGACGAGGCGCCTGTGACGACGGCGCCGCCCCGCCCGGCATGCTGACCCCGTGCACCGGACCGCGCTCGTCTCCGCCGCCCTCGCCCCCGTCGCGCTGATCGGGGGCTGGACGCTGGCCGCGACCCGGCAGCCGGAGGCCTACGACGCCACCCGCGACACGATCAGCGCGCTGGCCGCGGTGGGCGCCGAGGACCGGTGGGTGATGACGACCGGGTTCCTGGTCCTCGGCGGCTGCCACGTGGTGACCGCCCTCGGGCTGAGCGAGGCGCACCGGTGGGGCCGGATCGTGCTGGGGGCCGGAGGGGTCGCGGTGGTCGGCGTCGCCGTGGCGGCCGAGCCGGCCGCGGCCCACGTGCCCGTGGCGACGGCCAGCTTCGTGGCCCTGTCGCTGTGGCCGGGGCTGTCCGGCCTGCCCGGGCGGCGCACCGGATGGGTGGCCACGGCCGTGCTGGGCGGGCTCCTCGCCTGGTTCTCCCTCGAGCTGGGGGGTCCCCGGTCGGGCCTGGCCGAGCGGGTGGTGGCGGGGGCGCAGGTGCTGTGGCCCCTCGCGGTGGTCCTCACGCTGCGGGCCCGGGGGCGTACGGCCGGTCGCGCCGCGGGCCCCGCCGCCCGCCGGAGCGCTGTCGGCGGGCGCTCGTAGGCTCGCGGCATGCCCTTCGACGACGCCACCTGCGACGCGGTCCTCGCGCACATGAACGACGACCACCGCGACGACAGCCTGCGCATCGTGCAGGCCCACGGCCACCTGGGCGCGACCGCCGCCGAGATGACCGGCCTCGACGAGCACGGCGGCACCTGGCACGTCACCGAGGGCACCGCCGAGGCCACCCTGCGCGTGGGCTGGCCCGACGGCCCGGTCACCGAGCGGGCCGGCCTGCGGGGCGCCGTGGTCGCCCTGCACGACGAGTCGGTCCGCCTCCTCACCGCACCCCAGGACCACCGGTGACCGCCGCGCCCGAGGCGACCGACGCGGGCACCCGCGCCGACGTGCGCGCCCGCGCCGAGGGCCACCTGCGCGCCCTGGTCGGCAAGGACGACGCCGTGCTGCGCGAGGACCAGTGGTCGGCGATCGAGGCTCTGGCGGTCGACCAGCGCCGGGCCCTGGTCGTCCAGCGCACCGGCTGGGGCAAGTCCGCGGTCTACTTCGTGGCCACCCTGCTGCTGCGCGAGGGGGGCGCCGGACCCACCGTCATCGTCTCGCCGCTGCTGGCGCTGATGCGCAACCAGATCGCCGCGGCCGAGCGGGCCGGGATCCGCGCGGTGACCATCAACTCCACCAACGCCGAGAGCTGGGAGCCGACCCACGAGGCGATCCGCGCCGGGGAGGTCGACGTCCTCCTGGTCAGCCCCGAGCGGCTGAACAACCCCGGCTTCCGCGACGAGGTGCTGCCACGGCTGGCGGCGACCTGCGGCCTCCTGGTCGTCGACGAGGCGCACTGCATCTCCGACTGGGGACACGACTTCCGACCCGACTACCGCCGGATCCGCACCCTGCTGGGCGACCTCCCCGACGGGATCCCCGTCCTGGCCACCACCGCGACCGCCAACCAGCGGGTCACCGACGACGTCGCCGAGCAGCTCGGCGGGCTCGACCGCGGCGCCGGGCGTGCCGAGGTGCTCGTGCTGCGCGGCTCCCTGGACCGGGAGTCGCTGCGGCTGGGCGTCGTACGTCTGCCCACCGCCGAGCAGCGCCTCGGCTGGCTGGCCGACCACCTCGCCGAGCAGCCGGGGTCGGGGATCGTCTACTGCCTCACCGTCGCCGCCACGGCCGAGGTGGCCGACTACCTGCGCTCGCGCGGGCACGACGTCGCGGCGTACTCCGGACAGACCGAGGCCACCGAGCGGCAGGCGCTCGAGCAGGACCTGCAGGCCGGGCGGGTCAAGGCCCTGGTCGCCACCAGCGCGCTCGGGATGGGCTTCGACGCCTCCCTCGGCTTCGTGGTCAACCTCGGGGCGCCGTCCTCGCCGGTGGCCTACTACCAGCAGGTCGGCCGCGCCGGGCGCGGGCTCGACGCCCGCAGCGAGAGCGCCACGGTGGTCCTGCTGCCGGCGACCGAGGACCGCGACATCTGGGCCTACTTCGCCTCCCTGGCCTTCCCGCGCGAGGAGCTGGTCCGCCAGACGCTCGACGTGCTCGCCGAGGAGGGCCGGGCCATGAGCACGGCCGCGCTGGAGACCCGCGTCGAGCTCAGCCGCAACCGGCTGGAGACCCTGCTCAAGGTGCTCGACGTCGACGGGGCCGTCCGCCGGGTCCGCGGCGGCTGGGAGTCGACCGGCCAGCCGTGGACCTACGAGGCCGAGCGCTTCGAGCGGGTCCGCGCGGCCCGCGAGCGCGAGCAGCGCGCGATGCTCGACTACCTCGACACCGACCAGTGCCGGATGCGCTACCTGCGCGAGCAGCTCGACGACCCCGACGCCGAGGACTGCGGCCGCTGCGACACCTGCGGCGGCCTGGACCTGCCCACCGGCGTCTCCGACGCGGCGCTGGCCGAGGCCGGTGCCCGGCTCTCGCGCCCGGGCGTCGTCGTCGACCCCCGCAAGATGTGGCCGACCGGGCTGCCCGCGATCGGGGTCGACCTCAAGGGCAAGATCGCCGAGGGCGCCGTCGAGGGCCGCGCGGTGGCCCGGCTCACCGACCTCGGCTACGGCCAGGCGCTGCGCGAGCTGTTCCGCGCCGGCACCGAGGACGGGCCGGTCCCCGTACCCCTGGTGAAGGCCGTCGTGGCCGTTCTCGGCGACTGGTCGCCGCGGGTGGATGCCATCGTCGTGCTCGACTCGGCGACCCGGCCGACCCTGGTGGCCGACCTGGCCGCGGGCCTGTCGCGCTACCTCGGGGCATCGGTGGCGGGCCGCTTCGCGATCGTCGACCCGTCGGTCGAACCCGGTCGGGGTGCGGTGAACTCCGCCCAGCGGGTCGCTGCCGTCGGGCGCCGCTACGACCTGCACCTCGACGACCCCGCCGCCCTCGACGGCGCGTCGGTGCTGCTGGTCGACGACCTGGTGGTCACCGGGTGGACGATGACGCTGGCCGCCCGGGCCGTCCGCCGCGCCGGCGCCGCCCAGGTCGCGCCGCTGGCGCTGGCCACCCAGAGCTGAGGTGGCCCGCGCCGTGCCCGCACCCCTGCTGACCTCCGCCGAGGTCCGGGCCCTGGACGCCCACGCCCGCCGGCTGCTCGACGTCGCCGCGGGCGCCCGGCACCCCGACGGCGGCTACGGCTGGCTGCGTGACGACGGCACGATCGATCCCGCCCGGGCGCGGGAGCTGTGGATCACCTGCCGGATGACGCACGTGCACGCGCTCGGGGTGCTCCTGGACCATCCCGGGTCGACGGCGCTCGCCGACCACGGCGTCGCGGCCCTGCGCGGGGTCTTCCGCGACGACGCCCACGGCGGCTGGCACGCCCGGGTCGGCCCGGACGGCCCGGTGCCCGGTGCCAAGACCGCCTACGAGCACGCGTTCGTCGTCCTGGCCGCGTCGTCGGCCGTCGCGGCCGACCGGCCCGGGGCCGCCGACCTCCTCGACGAGGCGCTCTCGGTCCTGCTCGAGCGCTTCGTCGCGCCGGCCGGGCCCGGCGCCGGCCTGGTCGTCGAGGAGTGGGACCAGCGGTTCGGCGTCCTCGACGACTACCGCGGCCTGAACGCCACGATGCACGCGGTCGAGGCGCTGCTCGCCGCCGCCGACGTGCTCGACGACCCGGGTCCGCGCGCCGTCGCCGCCGAGATCGTCGACCACGTCCTCGGCCGGCTCGCCCCGTCCCACGACTGGCTGCTGCCCGAGCACTTCGACCCCGCGGGCCGACCGCTGCTCGACTACCACCACGACCGGCCCGCCGACCCGTTCCGCCCCTACGGCGCCACGATCGGGCACGGCTTCGAGTGGGCCCGCCTGGCCCTGCAGCTGCACGCCCCGACCGGGGACACCGCCCCCGGGTGGTGGGTCGACCACGCGGTCGCCCTGGCCGACGCGGCCGCCCGTCACGGGTGGGCGCCCGACGGTCACGACGGGTTCGTCTACACCGTCGACTGGGACGGGACCCCGGTCGTCGGCGAGCGGATGCACTGGGTGGCGGCCGAGGCGGTGGCCGCGGCCGCGGCGCTGCACCGGGCCACCGGCGACCTCCGGCACGCCGAGCGCTACCGCGCCTGGTGGGCCCACGCCGGGGCGTGGTTCGTCGACCCCGTCCGCGGGTCCTGGGTGCACGAGCGGTCGCCCGACGGCGGTGCCAGCAGCCTGACTTGGTCCGGCCGCCCGGACGTCTACCACGCGCTGCAGGCCGTGCTGCTGCCCCGACTGCCGCTCTCGCCGTCGCTGGCGACGGCGCTGCGCGACGGCCTGCTGCCCCCGCCCGGCACCGACCCGACGCCCTAGGGTCGGGCCCATGCGCCACGGAATCACGATCCTGCCCGAGCTGCCCTGGGCGCAGGCCGCCCCGCGGTGGCGTGCGGCCGAGGAGATGGGCTTCGACCACGCCTGGACCTACGACCACGTGGTGTGGGCGGGCCTGCCGGAGTCCGACTGGTACGCCGCCGTGCCGACGCTGACCGCCGCGGCCACGGTCACCACGACGATGCGGCTCGGCACGCTGGTCGCCTCGCCCAACTTCCGCCACCCGGTGCCGTTCCACCGCGAGGTCCAGGCCCTCGACGACGTCTCGGGCGGGCGCTTCCTGCTCGGCGTCGGCACCGGGGGAGACCTCGACTCGCGCATCCTCGGGATCGCGGACCTCGCGGTCCGCGACCGGGTCGACCGCTTCCAGGAGTTCACCGACCTCCTCGTCCGGCTGCGCACCGAGGACCACGTCGACGCCGACGGCCGCTGGTTCTCCGCCCGCGGGGCACGCACCCTCCCGCGGCTGCGCGACGTCCCGCTGCTGGTGGCCGCCAACGGCCCACGCTCGCTGCGGTACGCCGCCCGCACCGGCGACGGCTGGGTGACGACCGGGCCGCGGGTCGAGGCCCTCGAGGACTGGTGGGCCGGGCTGGCCACGGCGCGGGACACCTTCGAGACCGCCCTGGGCGCCGCCGGACGGGACGCCGCCGCGGTGCCCCGCTACCTCCTGCTCGACGCGTCGCCGCAGTTCTCGCTGGAGAGCGTCGGCGTCTTCGACGACATGGTGGGCCGGGCCGCCGACCTCGGCTTCACCGACGTCGTCACCCACTGGCCGCGCGCCACGGACCCGTACGCCGGCGACGAGTGGGTGCTCGAGGCGGTCACCGCGCGGTTCTGAGACGGGGTCACGACGTCACGTCCCGTCCCCTGGATCCTGTGGCGCCAGGACGGAGGGGGCCGGGTTACGGTCGTGCCCGATTCAAGGACCGGAGACCAGATGCCCCAAGGCGTGACCAAGCGTGCTGCCTCGGACCTGCTCGACCTGGTCCTCGACCAGACCTTTCCCCCCGGCTCGTCCCTGCCGTCCGAGACCGAGCTCGCCGAGCGGCTCGGCGTCAGCCGCCTGACCGTCCGCGAGGCGATCAAGTCGCTCGCCGGGACCCGGGTGATCGCGGTGCGGCAGGGCCGCTCCAGCATCGTGAACCAGGTCGACGAGTGGTCCCCGCTGGAGCCGCGGCTGTTCGCCGCCCGCGTCGCCCGCGGCAGCGAGTCCCTGCCGGCCCAGATTCTCGAGGTGCGACGCATCGTCGAGATGGAGGCGTTGCCGCTGGCCGTGCAGCGCTGCACCGACGCGCAGCGCGAGGTCCTCGCCGACGCGCTGCGGTGGATGCGGGAGTCCCACGCGGTCGGTGACCACGAGACGTACGCCGAGCACGCCCTCCGCTTCCGGACCGGCCTGATCGCCGCGACCGGCAACGTCTACCTCGAGGCGCTGCTCGCCCCGCTCACCGACATCGTCGCCCCGGCCGCGGTCGAGGCGCACGTCGACCCCGACCTGCGCGAACGGATCCTGGGGGTGCACCAGGAGCTGCTCGACGCGATCACCGAGCGCGACGAGCCCCGGGCCCGCGCGGCGCTCTCCGGGCACTTCGAGAAGCAGCAGGCCGACCCGATGTGGCTGAGGATCCGTCAGATCAAGAGACCGACCAGCAGCGCGAGCGCCACGACGCCGAGCACCAGCGCGAGCAGCAACGGCGCGGCGACCAGCACCAGCGCCGACGCGACGTAGCCGACCGTCGGCGCCGGGACCGGGGCGCCGACGGGCCGGTCCGCCAGTGCCCGCTCCATCAGCCTGATGTTCTTCCGGTTGGCCCGGTGGGCGACGTCCGCGGCGTCCCCCACCAGCGGCACCACCCCGAGCAGGGCGTCGACCACGAGGTTGCCGCCCATCCGCGCGAGCACCGGCACCGGGACGTGGCACCGCACCGCGTCGTAGAGGACCACCCCGGAGATCGCGGAGCCGGCGAGGTCGCCGACGCCGGGGACCAGGCCGATCACCGCGTCCAGGCCGATGCCGACCTGGGTCCCGGGCACCCGGATCGCGTCGTCCATCATGCGGGCGAGGACCCGGCTGCGGCGGGGGACGGGGGTCGCGGTCTGCTCGTCCATGCCCCGATCCTCCCGGACGGTCGCGCGGGCCCGACCGTCTCCTAGGGTGAGGCCTCGCACCGACCCCCGGAGGAAACCCCCCATGCGACTGCGTCCCCAGCACCGCCCGCGTCCCCTGGCCGCCGTCGCCGTCGCGGCGGTGACCGTGGCGGCCCTCGTCGGCTGCTCCGGCGGGGACGAGGCCGCGCCGGAGGACGAGGCGTCCGGATCCCTGTCGGAGTCCTCGGAGCCGTCGGAGCCGTCGGAGCCGTCGGAGCCGGCCGACGGTGACGCGGCCGCCCAGGCCCTCCAGGACGCCGTCGACGCCACGATCGCGGTTCGCGTGTTCACCATCGACGGCGACCTCGACCTGGAGATCGCCGGCCAGCAGCTGGAGCTGCAGACCGAGGGCAGCGTCGACTACGACGCGACCGTCGCCGACCTGCGTCTCGCGATCGGGCAGGGCGGCCAGACCAGCGAGGCCGAGGTCAAGGCCGACGGCGAGGCGTTGTGGGTGCGCGCCGAGGGCCAGGGCGTCCCGGCCTTCCCGGGCGGCGCGACCTGGCTGCGGGGCGAGGCCACCCGTCTGGCCGAGTCCACCACCTTCACCCCGACCGGTCTCGTCGGTGCGGTCCTCGTGCTGCGCGGCGCCTCCGAGGTCGAGGAGGTCGGGACCGAGGAGGAGGACGGCGTCGAGGTCACCCGCTACGCCACCACCTTCACCTACGACGACGCCGTGGCGGCCGTCGACGGTGAGGAGGCCCAGGTGCTCGGCAGCGCCTTCGCCCTGACCGGCGAGGCGTCCTCGATCGATCTCGACGTCGAGGTCGCGGTGGGCGACGACGGTGTGCTGCGGGAGCTCGACCTGGAGATCGCCGAGTCCGACGTCGAGGCGGCGGGCAGCTACGAGATCAGCCTGAGCGACGTCGACGGCGAGATCACGCCGCCCACGCCCCCCGCCCCCTCCGACACGGCCACCGGGCCCGAGGCCGAGGCGCTGCTCGA
>JBBSKO010000051.1:0-12144 GCA_038256225.1 Propionibacteriales bacterium
CCGCTGGTGATGGTCCAGGCGTGGAGGTCGTGCACGTCGACCACGCCCGGGACGTGGCGCACGTGGTGCTCCACGGCGTCGAGGTCGAGGCCCTTCGGCGCGATCTCGAGCAGCACGGCGCCCCCGTCGCGCAGCAGCAGGACCGCGCGCGGCAGGATCAGCGCGGCGATCAGCAGCGAGGCGACCGGGTCGGCCTCCTGCCAGCCGGTGGCCAGGATGACCAGCGCCGCGGCCACCGCCAGGACCGACCCGACGAGGTCGCCGAACACCTCCGCGGCGGCTCCGCGCAGGTTGATCGACCCGGTGTCGGAGCGCTGGAGGATGGTCAGCGAGACGCCGTTGGCGAGCAGCCCGACGAGCGCGAAGCCGAGCATCGGCAGCGCGTCGACGTCCGGGGCGTCACCCAGACGGCTCAGCCCCGACCACGCGATGAAGGCGCACACGCCCAGCAGCACCACGGCGTTCGCGACGGCGGCCAGCACCTCGGCGCGGTGCAGCCCGAAGGTGGAGCGGCGCCCCCCTCCGAGACCGGCGACGTACGACGCCCCGAGCGCGAGCACGACCGCCCCGGCGTCGGTGGCCATGTGCCCGGCGTCGGCCAGCAGCGCCAGCGACCCGGTGACCACGGCGCCGACCACCTCGACGACCAGCACGGTGACGGTGACCAGCAGCGCCCACCGCAGCTTGGAGCGGTCGGCGGCGCGCCCGGCGGCGTGCCCGTGGTCGTGGCCCATGGTCAGCAGCCTAGGAGGATCACGTGACGGCGGGCTGCTGCCCTGGCACGGTGCTCGCATGAGCAGCGCCACAGCGACCGGTGCGCCGGCCCCGCCGCGGATCGTCCCCACCCCGGCCGGCTGGCGGTCGTGGGGACCGTGGTCGTGCTGACCGTGCTGTGGTCCTGTCCGTCGGGGTGTGCCTGGCCCACGTCGGCTGGTTCGCCTACGGCACCGTGACCTACGGGTTCCGGTGGCTGGCCCTGGGAGCCTTCGTCTTCCCGCCGCTGCTGCTGTGGTTCGTCGCCCGTCACCGCCGCGGCGTCCGGGCGACCTCGCTCAGCGCGGTGTGAGCTTCTTCTCCTTGGCCTCCCAGACCAGCTCGCCCTGGTCGCCGGCGAGCGCGTCGAGGATCGCGGTGACGACCTCGTCGGAGGCGACCGGCTCGGGGAGGCGCGGCGGCTCTCCGGCCAGCGCGCGCTGGTCGAGGCCGGTGTCGAGGTGCGGGGGGCGGACGTCGACGACACGGAAGGCGCGGCGCTGCTCCTTGCGCAGCACCCCGAGCCAGGTCGACAGCGCGGACTTCGCCGCGGAGTAGTCGGCCATCCCGACCGTGGGGAGGTCGGCGAGGATCGCGGAGAGGACCACGGCGGTGCCGTGCTCGGACTCCGTCAGCGCGGGCGCGGCGGCGCGGACCAGGGCCATCGGCGCCTGCACGTTGACCGCGAAGAGCTCCTCGGTGACGGCGGCGTCCAGGTCGACGGCCTTGCCGAAGCCGGCCGCCCCGACGGTGACCACCAGCAGGTCGAGGCCGCCGAGCTCGGCGACCGCGGCGTCGACGGCGCCGCGCACCGAGTCCGCGTCGACCGCGTCGAGCACCAGCGGGGTGGTACCGGTCTTCTCGCCGAGGGCGGCGAGCCGCTGCTCGTCGCGGCCGGCGGGCACGACGTGGGCACCGCGCTCGACGAGCGCGTCGACCAGCTTGCCGCCGATCACGCCGGTCGCGCCGGCGACCAGCACCCGGGCCCCGTCGATCTGCATTCCGTCGCGGTCAGCCATGTCGGCCCAGCTTCTCGCGGTCGTGGCTGGTCAGCCACACCGCGGGGTCGGGTCCGGCCGGGACGATCCCGGTCGGGTTGATGTCGGTGTGCACCACGTAGTAGTGCGCCTTGATCTGCTCGAAGTCGGTCGTCTCGCCGAACCCGGGCGTCTGGAAGAGGTCGCGGGCGTAGCCCCACAGCGCCGGCATCTCGGTGAGCTTGTTGCGGTTGCACTTGAAGTGGCCGTGGTAGACCGCGTCGAAGCGGGCCAGGGTCGTGAACAGCCGCACGTCGGCCTCGGTGATCGCGCTGCCCATCAGGTAGCGGCGGTCGGTCAGCCGCTCCTCGAGCCAGTCCATCGCGGTCCAGAGGCGGTCGTACGCCTCCTGGTAGGCCTCCTGCGAGCCGGCGAAGCCGCAGCGGTAGACACCGTTGTTGACCTCGGTGAAGACCCGGCGCATCACCTGCTCCATCTCGTCGCGGACGTCCGCGGGCCACAGGTCGGGGGCCCCCTCACGGTGGTGCTCGCGCCACTCGAAGAACAGGTCGTGCGTGATCTGCGGGAAGTCGTTGGTCACGACGGCCTTCGTGGGCACGTCGACCAGCGCCGGCACCGTGATGCCGCGGGGGTAGTCGGGGTCGCGGGCGACGTACGCCTGCTGCAGCCGCTCGTAGCCCAGGACGGGGTCGACGCCGCCCGGGTCGAGGTCGAAGGTCCAGGAGTCGGCGTCGTGGGTGGGGCCGGCCAGTCCCATCGAGATGACGTCCTGCAGGCCGAGCAGCTCGCGCACGATGATCGCGCGGTTGGCCCACGGGCACGCCTTGGCCGCGGCCAGGCGGTAGCGCCCCGGCTCGACGGGCCAGGTCTCGACGTCGAGGCTGCCGACGTACGGGTCCGCGGACGTCCCGGTCCGGGCGGTGACCCGGTCCTGGATGTAGTTCGTGTCCCGCTGGAAGGGCTTGCCCTTCTCGGTGTACGTCGGCTCGTCGCTCATGGCGCGAGCCTAGGAGGCCTCCGACTCACCCGGGGGGTGCGACGAGGTCCTCCTGCGGGGGTCAGCGGTCGACGCGGACCACACCGAGCTGCTCGTCGAGCTCGACGCTGACGTCGTCGTCGGTCGCGGCGTCGAGCTGGACCTCGACCTCGTAGGCGTGGTCCTCCTCGGCGTCGGCCCGCTCGGCGTCGGTGACACGGCCGCCGCCGGTCTCGGCCAGCGCGGCGCGGACCGCCTGCTGGAGGGTCCGGCCGGTGAGGTTGTCACCGTCGTCGTCGAGGTCGGAGTCGTCGAGCCCGCCGTCATCGAAGCCGCCGTCGTCGAAGCCGCCGGGGGTCGGGGTGGCGGAGCCGCTCGGGGCCGGGGCGCTGGAGGAGTCGTCGGAGGGCGCGGCGGCCGAGGGGGCGGTCGGCGGCGTGCCGATCACGGTGAAGTCCTCGTCGAGCTGGACGTCGGCGTCCTCCCCGCCCGCGAGCTGGACCTCGACCTCGAAGGCGTACTGGTCGTCGTTGTCGCCGGCGTCCACGCCGGTCACGGAGGCCTCGCCACCGACGGCGGCGATCGCGGCCTGGGTGGCCTGGTCGCGGTCCTCGGCGGAGACGGTGTCGTCGTCACCACCGCAGGCGCTCAGGCCGAGACCGAGCGTGAGGGCGAGGACGGCGGCGGAGGCGGGACGGGCAAGGGTTCGGCGCACGGCGCGGCTCCTGGGTTCGTGGGGGACGAGCAGTCGGTTGCTGATGACGGCAACCCTGCGCCCGGCCGATGAGCCCGTCGTGAGAGGCGTGTGAGCGAAGATGAGAGACCCCTCAGCGGGGCGTGGCGGCGCCGTCCCGGTCGAAGCGGGCGGCGACGTCGACCAGGCGGGTGTTGGCCTCGTCCTCGCCGATCGAGACCCGGCACCCCTCGCCGGCGAACGGCCGCACGACGATGCCGGCCTCCTCCGCAGCGGCGGCGAACTCCGCGGTCCGGGCGCCGAGGTCGAACCACACGAAGTTGCCCTGCGGCGAGGGCACCCGCCAGCCGACCTCCCGCAATCCCGCGACGACCCGGTCGCGCTCGACGACGAGGGCGTCGACCCGCTCCAGCAGCGCCTGCTCCGCGTCGAGGGAGGCCACCGCCGCGACCTGGGCGACGGTCGAGACCCCGAACGGCAGCGACACGGCACGGAGCGCGGCGGCGACCGGGGCGGGCGCGACGGCGTACCCGACCCGGAAGCCGGCCAGGCCGTAGGCCTTGGAGAAGGTGCGGAAGAGGACCACGTTGGGCCGGCCGCGGTAGGTCGCCAGCCCGTCGACGGCGTCGTCCATCCGGACGAACTCCAGGTACGCCTCGTCCACCACGACCAGCACGTGGGAGGGGACCCGGGTCAGGAACGCGTCGAGCTCGGTCTGCGTCACCGACGGCCCGGTCGGGTTGTTGGGCGTGCAGACCATCACCACGCGGGTGCGGTCGGTGACGGCTGCGGCCATCGCGTCCAGGTCGTGGCGACCGTCGGCGGTCACCGGGACGCGCACCGAGACCGCGCCGGCCGACGTGATGGCGATCGGGTACGCCTCGAACGAGCGCCAGGCGTGGACGACCTCGTCGCCGGGGTCGCAGTAGGCGGTCAGCAGCTGGTAGATCAGCGCGACCGACCCGGTGCCGGTGGCGAGGTCCTCGACCGGGACGCCGAGGCGGTCCGAGAGCCCGGCGTAGAGCAGCGCGCTGCCCATGTCGGGGTAGCGGTTCATCGTGTCCACCGCGCGGTGTGCCGCCTCGACGACCCCGGGCAGCGGCGGGTACGGGTTCTCGTTCGACGACAGCTTGTAGGTCGTGGTCCCGGGCCGCGGGGTGGGCGGCCGGCCGGGCACGTAGGCCGGGATGCGCTCGACGTGGGCGCGGGGCTGGGGTGTGCTCACGCCCGCAGGCTAGTCCTCGCGGCCACCGACGGACGCCCGGGCGCGGCGCTCGTGGCGGTCCCGCCACGGACGGAGGACCAGCGCCAGCACCAGCCCGATCCCGACGCCGACCGCTGCCCCGGTCACGTTGTCGATCACGTCGGTGGCGTCGCAGGCCCGGTCGATGCGGGCCAGCTCGAGCTGGACGGCCTCGATCGCCACGGAGTACGCCGCCAGCCCCACCAGCCCGGCCGGGACCGTCAGCCACGCCGAGCGCCACCGCGCCGCGGCCAGCACCAGGAACGCACCCGACGGCACGAAGGCGACGGTGTTCAGCAGCCGCTGGCCGCCGGAGAAGATCCAGAACCCGTCGGGGGCCGGTCCCCCGATGTCGAAGGAGCAGCCCGGCAGGCGGTCCTCGGCCAGCACCACGCCGGGGTCCGCGTCGGCCGGGATGAGCGTGACCAGGGCGATCACGACGATCGTCCAGACGAACGCGGCCGCGGCCCACCCGGCCACGCCGAGCCGCTTCGCGAGCAGCCACCCGAGCAGCCCGAGGACGGCGCCGGCGACGAGCGCGCCGAGCACCATCACGTCGTAGCCGCCCACGGGGAACATCCGTCGAAGGCTACGCGGGCCGGGCCGGGGGTCAGCCCGGCAGGACGACCTCGCCGCCGGGCACCGGCACCAGCTCGCGACCGACGGTGACGTCGAGCGGGTTGGTCAGGCAGCGGATCGAGCCGCCGCCCTTGTGGAACTCGCCGACCTCGACCAGCAGGACCTCGAAGCCCCACTCCTCCAGCTGCGCGCGCACGCGCGGCGGACAGGCCGGCATCACCACGGTGCGCCCGACGACCACGGAGTTCGCGCAGAGGGTGCTCAGCGCCTCCTCCTCGGTCAGCACCAGCGGCTCGGGGACCAGGTCCAGGAGCGCCGCGGCCGAGGCGTCGTCCAGCGCGGCCGGACAGACCATCGCCCGGCGGTCGTCGAGCGGGCAGAAGGCGAGGTCGAGGTGGTACATGCCGGGGTGGGTGATCCGCAGCCCGCGCACGCGCAGGCCGAGGTCGGTGGCCAGCGCCTTCAGGGCGAGCTCCTCGGTGCGGGGGCCGTACCCGACGACGAGGTCACCGCCGAAGGCGAAGGCGTCCCCGGCCTCGAGGTGCGCGCCGACGCCGTCGCGACCGACGTACGACGTGCTCCACCCCGCCGACTCGAACCAGCCGGCCGCCGACCCGGTCTCCATCCGGCGCTGCGGGTGGCGCATGTGCGACAGCACGACCCGGTCGCCGGCGGCGCCGGGCAGCGCCAGGCCGAGGTTCATCGCGTAGACCATGTCCGGGGCGTCCTCGCGCTGCGGGAGGACGTCGACCCGGGCGCCGAGGGAGCGCAGGACGCGGACCATCTCGGTCCACTGGGCGTGGGCGAGCGCGGCGTCGGGCTGCACGGCCGGGTCCATGAACGGGTTGATCACGTACTCGACACGGAAGGCCGTCGGCTCCACCGCGGCGTAGTGCCGTCCCCACGTCAGCTCGGTCATGCAGCACCCCTGTCCCGCGACCGTGGTCACGGATTGTCAGACAATCGGACAAGGCGAGTGTGCCGGTCCCGGCACCGCGCGACAAATCGGCTCGCCGGGTGGGCATGATGGGTCGCATGCCCGGGCAGACGACGGCGTTCGCCACGCTGCACCTCGACCACTCCTCGACGGTCGACCGTGCCGCCGAGGAACTGCGCCGCGCCGTCTTCGAGGGCGAGGTCGAGTCCGGCACCCCGCTGCGGGAGGTCGCCCTGGCCGCCTCGCTCGGCGTCTCGCGCTCCACCGTGCGCGAGGCCCTCGGCGTGCTGGTGGCCGAGGGCCTGGCCACGCGCGAGCCGCACCGCGGCGTGAGCGTGGCCCGCCCGGCCGCCTCGTCGGTGCGCGACGTCTGCCGAGCCCGGCTGGTCCTCGAGGGTGCCGGCGTACGGGGGTGGCGCGAGGCCGACCCGGCCGACCGCCGGGCCGTGCGCGAGGCGCTGACCCGCTACACCGACGCGGTCGCGGCCGGCGACTCCTTCCGCGTCCTCAACGAGCACCACCTCGCCTTCCACGTCTCCCTCGTCGCGCTCACCGGCAGCCCCCGCCTGGTCGCCGCCGCCGAGGCGTTGATGACCGAGCTCAAGCTGGCGCTGGCCCAGGTCGACCGGATCCGCCGCAACACCCACGACCAGGCCGAGAGCCACACCGCGCTGGTCGAGCTGCTCGAGGCCGAGGAGGTCGACGCCGCCGGGGCGTTCCTGTGCGACCACCTCGACGACGCCGCGGCCCAGGTGATCGGCGCCCTCGGGCTCGGCTGACCGGGGACGGCCTGGCGGCCGAGCGCCCACCGCGGTTCAGGCGGCGTTCAGCCGGGACTGGGAGGATGGGCGGGTGACCCGATTCCTGACCTGGCTGCTGACCACCGCCCTGGCTCTGGCCGCCGCGACCGCCCTGCTGGACGGGCTCCGCTTCACCGGCCCCCGCTCCGGGAGCGCCGAGATCGAGTCCAAGATCCTGCCGCTGCTGGCGGTCGCCCTGATCCTGGGCGTGGTGTCGGCGTTCGTGAAGCCGGTGCTCCAGCTGCTCTCGTTCCCCCTGATCCTGCTGACCCTCGGGCTGTTCCTGCTGGTCATCAACGCGCTCATGCTGATGCTCACCGGCTGGCTGGCCGAGCAGCTCGGTCTCGGGTTCCGCGTCGACGGCTTCTGGCCCGCGGTCGGCGGGGCCGTCGTGATCACCGTGGTCACCTGGGCCCTCGACGCCCTCCTCGGCACCGAGAAGCGCGCGTGAGCGGCACCCCGACCGAGCCGGTACGGACGGGGCCCGCGCTCCCGTCGCCGCGGACGCCGGGCCGCTACTCCGTGGCCCTGGTCTGCCTGGGCAACATCTGCCGCTCCCCGATGGCCGAGGTCGCGCTGGCCGACGCCGTGGGCCGCGCCGGACTGGGTGACCGCGTCACCCTGCAGTCGTGCGGCACGGGCGCCTGGCACGTCGGCGACCCGATGGACCGCCGCGCCGCGGCCACCCTCATCACCCACGGCCTGGACCCCTCAGCGCACCGGGCCCGCCACCTCGACCCCGCGGACCCGTCGTGGTTCGCCCACGACCTGCTGCTGGTGATGGACGCGGCCAACCTCCGCGACACCCTCTCCCTCGGACCGGACGAGCCCGACCGGGTCCGGTTGTTCCGCTCGCTCGACCCCGTCGGGACCGGGGCGGACGTGCCCGACCCCTACTACGGTGGCGACGACGGCTTCCAGGAGGTGCTGGGGATGGTGCGCCGGGTCAGCGACGTGCTGGTGACCGCCCTGCCCGCGCTGCTCGCGGAGCGGCCGGGATGAGGCGGACCACCGCCATCCGCCGCGTCGAGGAGCTCCTCGGCGTCGCGGTCGTCTCGTCGGCCCCCGTCAGCGGCGGCGACGTCGCGACGGTGACCAAGCTGCGCGTCTCCGACGGCTCCACGGTGCTGGTCAAGACCATGACCAGCCCGCCGTCCGGCATGTTCGCCCGCGAGGCCGCCGGTCTGCGCTGGCTGGCCGAGCCCACCGGCGGGGTCGAGGTCCCCGACGTGCTCGCGGTGGCCGACGACGCGCTGGTCCTGCGCTGGGTCGAGCCCGGCCGACCCACCGCCGACGCCGCCGCCGACCTCGGTCGCCGGCTGGCCCGCACCCACGCGGCGGGCGCCCCGGCGTACGGGGGTCCCGACGGCGACGGCTGGATCGCCGGCCTGCCGATGCCGCAGCGCGCCGCCCCGACGTGGGCCGAGTTCTACGCCGTGCGCCGGGTGCTGCCGTACCTCAAGCTGGCCCGGGACCGCGGCGCGGTGGACGCCCGGGAGGCCGCCTCGGTCGAGGCCGTCGTGGGACGGATGACGGCGCTGGTGCCCGAGGAGGGCCCGGCGCGGCTGCACGGAGACCTGTGGAACGGCAACGTGCTCTGGGCCGCCCACGGCAGCCGGGTGATCGACCCGGCGGCGTACGCCGGTCACCGTGAGGCCGACCTGGCGATGCTCTCGCTCTTCGGGCTGCCGCACCTGCAGCGCCTGCTCGAGGCCTACATCGACCTCACGCCGCTGGCCGACGGCTGGGAGGACCGCACCGCACTGCACCAGCTCTACCCGCTGCTGGTGCACGCCTGCCTGTTCGGCGGCGGTTACGGCGCCCGCGCGGCGCGGGCGGCCCGCCGCTACCTCTGAGGACCGCGGGGCAGCCGCAGCCGTGCGGCGTCGGTCGGGCCCGTGGGGTCGCGGACCGGCCCGGGGGGAGCCCGCTGACGGGCGCGATGCCAGACCAGCGGCGCGCGCCGTCTCTCAGGCACGCCTCAGCCCCGGCTGGCACAGTGGGGTGGTGAGCACCCCCGCGAGCAGCGCGCCCGGCGCCGAGCGACCCCGCGTGCTGGTCGTCGAGGACGACCGCGCCGTGCGGGAGTCGCTGCGCCGCTCGTTGGAGTTCAACGGGTACGCCGTCCGCCTCGCCGCCGACGGCGCGGAGGCGCTGGCCGTGATCGGCGAGACCGACCCCGCCGTGGTCGTGATGGACGTGATGATGCCGCGGCTCGACGGCCTCGAGACGACCCGCGCGCTCCGGGCGGCCGGCAACGACGTGCCGCTGCTGGTGCTGACCGCCCGCGACGCCGTCGGCGACCGGGTCGAGGGCCTCGACGCGGGCGCCGACGACTACCTCACCAAGCCGTTCGCCCTGCAGGAGCTCCTGGCCCGGCTCCGCGCCCTGCTCCGGCGGACCACCCCTACCCCCGGTGAGGACGACGAGGTGCTGGCCTACAGCGACCTGACCATGAACGTCGCGACCCGGGAGGTCGACCGGGCCGGTCGCAGCATCGACCTGACCCGCACCGAGTTCGCGCTGCTGGAGATGTTCCTGCGCCGGCCGCGCCGGGTGCTCGACCGCTCCTTCATCCTCGAGGAGGTCTGGGGCTTCGACTTCCCGACCAGCGCGAACTCCCTCGAGGTCTACGTCGGCTACGTCCGACGCAAGACCGAGGCCGCCGGTGAGCACCGCCTGATCCACACGGTGCGCGGCGTCGGTTACGTCCTCAAGGCGGGCTGAGATGCGCCGGCGCCTCTGGCGCTACCGCCGGTCCCTGGCCAGCCGGGTGATCGGGCTGACCACGATGGCGGTCGGCCTCACGGTCGCCCTGGTGGCGTTCGCGGCCTACATGACGGTGCGCTCGCAGCTGCAGAGCACGCTCGACGAGTCGCTGATGACCCGTGCGGAGCAGGCCGCCTCCTCGCCGGCGCTGAACCAGCTGACCACCCTGGCGCAGGTGCCGTCGGCGGCGCTGGGCGCCGGTGACGTCCGGATCGCGTTCCTCTACGCCGACGACGTCCGGGTGCACACCTACGACTACGGCCCGCCGCTGTCGCTGGGCCAGTCGCCGCCCGAGGTGGAGGTCGCCGAGGGCACGCGCACGTCCAGCCTGCGCACGGTCGCCGCGACCACCGGTGAGGACTACCGGATCGCGGCCGTGCCCTCGCCCGACGACGGCACCGCCCTGCTGATCGCGCAGTCGCTGAACTCCCAGCAGCAGGTCCTGGCCCGGCTGGGCACCGTGATGCTCGTCTTCGGCCTGCTCGGCGTCGCGGTCGCCGGCGCCGCCGGGTGGGCCGTGGCCAGCAACGGGCTGCGGCCCGTGCGCCGCCTGACCCGGTCGGTGGAGCGGATCGCGCGCACCGAGGACCTCACCCCGATGCCGGTCGAGGGCGACGACGAGATCGCCCGCCTGGCCGCCGCCTTCAACCAGATGCTGTCGGCGCTCGCCGCCTCCCGGGACCGTCAGCGCCAGCTCGTCGCCGACGCCGGGCACGAGCTGCGCACGCCGCTGACCTCGCTGCGCACCAACCTGGACCTGCTGAGCCAGGCCGAGTCCGGCGACCTGGGCCCGGCGCTGCCCTCGGAGACCCGCCGGGAGCTCATCGAGGACGTGCGCGCGCAGATCGAGGAGCTCACCACCCTGATCGGCGACCTCGTCCAGCTCGCCCGCGACGACGGCGTGAAGCCGGCGGTCGAGCCGGTCGAGCTGGCCGGCGTCGTGGAGAACGCCGTGGCCCGGGTACGCCTGCGCGCCCCCTCGGTCCACCTCGACGTCGAGGTGGAGCCGTGGTGGGTGGTCGGCGACGCCGGCACCCTGGAGCGGGCCGTGACGAACCTGCTGGACAACGCCGCGAAGTGGAGCCCCACCGGCGGCACCGTGACGGCCCGGATGCACGACGGCGTGCTGACCGTCGACGACGAGGGACCGGGCGTGGCCGAGCGCGACCGCCCGCACGTCTTCGAGCGGTTCTGGCGCGCCGAGGAGTCCCGGTCGATGCCGGGCTCGGGGCTGGGGCTGTCGATCGTGCAGCAGGCCGCCCGGCGGCACTCGGGTGACGTCGAGGTGGCCGCCTCCCCGGCCGGCGGTGCGCGCTTCGTCCTCACGCTGCCCGGCAACCGCCAGCCGCTCACGGTCGACCCCGGCGCCGACCTGCCGCAGGAGACCCTCAGCAGCTGAGCCTCACCCGAGCAGCGCAGCCCGTAGCCGGGCGGCCTTCCAGCGCGACTCCTCCCACTCCTGGGCGGCCGTCGACTGCACGGTGACCCCGCCCCCGGTGCCGAGCTGCCAGCGGCCGTCGCCGGTGGTGGTCAGGGTCCGGATCACGACGCCGAGGTCGGCCCGGCCGTCGGCGCCGACCCAGCCGACCGACCCGGCGTACGGGCCCCGGGGGGAGCCCTCCACGGCATCGATCACCTCCATGGTGCGGCGCTTGGGGGCCCCGGTCATCGACCCGGCCGGGAACAGCGAGCGCAGGGCCCCGACCGTGGTGACCTCGGAGCGCAGCCGGGCCCGGACGGTCGAGACGAGCTGGTGGACCCCGGCGTACGACTCGACGACCATCAGGGACGGCACCTCCACGGACCCCGGTTCCCCGACCACCGCGAGGTCGTGGCGCAGCAGGTCGACGATCATCAGGTTCTCGGCGCGGAAGCGGGGCTCGACGGCCAGGCGGTCGGCCAGCGCTGCGTCGCGGACCGGGTCGGCGTCGCGGGGCAGGGTGCCCTTGATCGGCCGGGTCTCGATCGTCCGCGAGCCGTCGGGGGCGAGGTCGACGCGGGCGTACCGCTCGGGCGAGGAACCCAGCATCCAGCCGCGTGCCCCCGCGAGGTCGTGGCGGACCAGGGCGGCGTACGGCGCGGGGCTGCCGGCCCGCAGCGCCGCGTAGGCGTCGGGCGGCGGACGGGCGGAGGAGAGGTCCTCGCGGTAGGTCAGGTTCACCTCGTAGGTGTTGCCCGCGTGCAGCTGCTCCTGGACCTCGGCGAACGCGGCGGCGTACCAGGCAGGCACGTCGGCGTCCGGGGGCTGCCCGGGCGAGGGGGTCGTGTGCCCGGGGACCGGCCCGGGGCCCTGGTCGGGCCCACCACCCCCGGCGGGGCGGGCCGCCCCCCCGCGGGCGGGGCGCCTCCACCCCGCGGCCGGCCGCCCCCCCGCCGGGCCGCCGCGCGCGGGGAG
>JBBSKO010000052.1:0-11792 GCA_038256225.1 Propionibacteriales bacterium
CGGCGTTCTTCTACGAGGCGCTGCCCGGCAAGGTCGGGCCGGTGCGGTCGATGCGTGCCACCGACATCGGGATCGTGCAGCCCGTCGGGGCGGCCGTCGTGACCAGCGGTGCCGCCTCGCAGACCGTCGCACGGGTCGTGGGCGCCGGGATCACCTTCTTCAACGAGGGTGCGCCCGGGATGTCGCGCGACACCGGCCGCTCCGCGCCGTACAACCTCTTTAACGACCTGACGGTGACCGCGAAGGAGGCCGAGGGCAAGGCCGCCCGCCCCGACGACTACCTCGACTGGGGCAGCGCCGACGACCTGCCGCAGGGTCGCCCGGCCGCCACCTTCTCGGCAGTCTTCTCCGGCGGCCACACCACCGACTGGCGGTCCACGCCGGACGGCTACGTCAACGACAACACCTTCGCCGCCGACGGCGACGAGTTCCCGGCGCAGAACGTGCTGGTCCTGCGGGTCGAGGTCGGCGACGCCGGCTACACCGACCCCGCCGGTAACCCCGTGCCGGAGACCGACCTGACCGGCAGCGGCCCGGCCACCCTCTTCCACGACGGCAGGATGGTCGAGGGCACCTGGCGCAAGCCCGCCCTGGACGCGCCGATCGAGCTCACCACCGGGACCGGCAAGGCCGAGGAGACCCTCGAGGTCCCGGCCGGCCACACCTGGATCGAGCTGGTGCCCCGGCAGGGCGGCGACCTCACGGTCGGCGGCTGACGGGGTCGGCCCGGGTCAGCCCGGGTCGACCAGGCGCAGCCGGGTCAGCACCTCGGGCACGGGGACGTCGGTCTCGGCGAGGATCCGGAAACCTGCCAGGATGAAGCCGATGGCGCCCTCGACCCGGGCGGCCGCAGCCTCCTTGTCGCCGGCGCCGGCGACCTCCTCGCCCGCCGAGACCACCGCGCCGAAGAAGATCCGGGCGAAGGTCTGCACCGTCTCGTCGTCGAGCTGCCAGGTGCCGGCGCCGACCATCGCGGCGACGAGGTCGACCACGGTGGCGAAGGTCGAGCGCTCCTCCTGCTCGCGGTAGCGCTCACGGCCCAGGACGGCGGGGCCCTCGAGGATCACCACCCTGCGGTAGCGCTCCTCCTGCACGACGTCGAGGAAGGCCCGCAGCCCCGCCTGGGCGGCCTCCCACGGGTCCTCGTGGGCGGCCACGGCGGCGCGCACGCGGCCGCTGGCGTCGTCGGCGACCCGCTCGAAGACGGCCTCGAACAGCGCGACCTTGCCGTCGAAGTGGTGGTAGAGCGCCCCCTTGGTGACCGCGGCCCCGGCCACCACCTGGTCCAGCGACGTGGCGGCGTAGCCCTGCACCGAGAAGAGCCCCTCGGCCACGTCGACGAGCTTCAGCTTGGTCGAGGCGGAGTACTGCTGACGCCGGGTTCCCGGGACCCCCGGCACGCCGGGCAGCTGCGGGACCTTGGGCGCGAGCTTGGAGACCGGTGACCGAGGCATCGCTCCAGTCTAGGACGACGGCGTGGCGCGGATCACGGCCGTTGTCGGGGGGATCACCGCCCGCGCCGTGGGCTGCTGGGCCGGCTCCGGTCGCTCGTGGCGGCCTGAGCCGTCAGACTGTCGACATGTCCGAGCCGCCCGTCTCCCCGCGCCGCGGGCCGTCGGCGCCCGGCGCCGGGATGCTGCTGGTGGCCGCCCCCGCCCTGCTCGACCCGAACTTCGCCGACACCGTGGTGCTGCTGCTCGACGTCAACGACGAGGGAGCGCTCGGCGTCGTCCTGAACCGGCCCTCCCCGGTGCCGGTCGCGGAGGTGCTGCCCGAGTGGGGTCCGGTCGCCAGCGAGCCCGAGGTGCTCTTCCGGGGCGGCCCGGTGGGCCCGGACGGCGCGCTCGCCGTGGTGCTGGTCGGCGGACCCACCGACGACCCGGCCGGCCGGGTCGGCTTCCGCGAGGTCGCCGGCGGGGTGGGCCTGGTCGACCTCGACACCCCCATCGAGCTGGTCGCCGAGGGCCTGGCGGCGCTGCGGGTCTTCGCGGGGTACGCCGGGTGGGGCGCGGGCCAGCTCGACGAGGAGATCGCCGAGGGCAGCTGGTACGTCGTGCCCGGCGAGCCGCACGACGCCTTCCACCCCGACACCGGCGGGCTGTGGCGCGAGGTGCTGCGTCGCCAGCCCGACGAGCTGGCCTGGAGCTCCACCCGTCCCGCCGACCCCGGCCTGAACTGATCCGGACCTGACCTAGACTGAGGCCCGTGACCACCATCGGATTCTCGACAGACCAGGACGTCCGCGAGGACCGCCGCACGGTCCCGACGGACGAGGGTGACCACGAGCGCTTCTCGCACTTCGTGGAGAAGGACAAGCTGACCGAGGCCATGGTGATGGGCACCCCGGTCGTCGCGCTCTGCGGCAAGGTGTGGGTCCCCAGCCGGGACCCCCAGAAGTACCCGACGTGCCCGGAGTGCCAGGAGATCTGGGACTCGATGAAGGACGACCAGGGTCCCGAGGCGTGAGCGGGGGCGAACCTGCCCGCACCGACCACGACGACCTCTTCTCCACCCCCGCGCCGGGGCCCGCGGCCCCGGTCGCGGACGCACTCACCCCGGCCTGGCCCGACCGCGCCGCCTGGGGCACCGCACCCTCGCTGCGCGCCTGGCAGTCGGCTGCGCTGCGCGACTACCTGGACCGCCAGCCCCAGGACTTCCTGGCCGTGGCGACGCCGGGCGCCGGCAAGACGACCTTCGCGCTGTCGGTGGCCTCGGAGCTGATCGGACGGCGCATCGTCGACCGGATCATCGTGGTCGCCCCGACCGAGCACCTGAAGAACCAGTGGGCCGAGGCCGCCGCCCGGGCCGGCATCCCGATCGACCCGGCCTACTCCGCGGGCAAGGGCAAGATCGCCAGCGACTACCTCGGGGTCGCGGTCACCTACGCCGGGGTCGCGGTGAACCCGCTCGCGCTGCGCATCCGTACCGAGCGCTTCAAGACGCTGGTCATCCTCGACGAGGTGCACCACGCCGCCGACGCGCTGTCGTGGGGCGAGGGCGTGCAGGAGGCCTTCCAGCCGGCCGCGCGCCGCCTGGCCCTGACCGGCACCCCGTTCCGCTCCGACGTGAACCCGATCCCGTTCGTCACCTACGCCCCGGGCGAGGACGGCGTGCCGCGCTCGGTGGCCGACTACACCTACGGCTACGCCCACGCGCTGGCCGACCACGTCGTGCGGCCGGTGCTGTTCCTGGCCTACTCGGGCGAGATGAGCTGGCGTACCCGGGCCGGGGACGAGATCGCGGCCCGCCTCGGCGAGCCGATGACCAAGGACCTGACCAACCAGGCGCTGCGCACCGCGCTCGACCCCGCCGGGTCGTGGGTGCCGTCGGTGCTCGAGGCCGCCGACCGTCGCCTGTCGGAGGTGCGCCGGCACGTCCCGGACGCCGGCGGCCTGGTGATCGCCACCGACCAGGAGTCGGCCCGGGCGTACGCCAAGACCCTGCGGGCGATCTCGGGGGAGGCGCCGACGCTGGTGCTCTCGGACGAGAAGGCGTCGTCGAAGAAGATCAGTGCGTTCACCGACGACGGCTCCCGGTGGATGGTGGCGGTCCGGATGGTCTCCGAGGGCGTCGACGTGCCCCGGCTCGCCGTGGGCGTGTGGGCCACGACGACGGCCACGCCGCTGTTCTTCGCCCAGGCCGTCGGCCGGTTCGTGCGGGCCCGGACGCGCGGCGAGAGCGCGTCGGTGTTCCTGCCGTCGGTGCCGGGGCTGCTGTCCTTCGCCTCGCAGATGGAGGTCGAGCGCGACCACGTCCTGGGGCGCAAGGTCACCGACGAGGACGACCTGCACGCCGCCGAGGACGACCTGCTCGCCCAGGCGAACGCCTCCGAGAAGGCCTCCGACGCGTTGGCCGACGACGGGCTGCCGTTCGAGGCGCTCGGGTCCCAGGCCAGCTTCGACCACGCGCTGTACGAGGGCGCGGCGTTCGGGCACGAGGGCGAGGTGCAGGTCGGCTCGGAGGAGGAGATGGACTTCCTCGGCATCCCCGGGCTGCTCGAGCCCGGCCAGATGCGCGAGCTGCTCCAGCACCGGCAGAGCGAGCGGCAGCGCACGCGGAGCGCCCAGCGCGTGGCCCGGCCCGACCCGGACGCCGCCGAGACGGTGCGCTCGGTCTCGACCCACGAGCAGCTGGCGCTGCTGCGGCGTGAGCTGAACGGCCTCGTCGGCGCGTGGCACCACCGCACCGGCCAGGCGCACGGGATCACGCACGCCGCGCTGCGCAAGGAGTGCGGGGGGCCGGCGGCCGCGGTGGCCAACGCCGAGCAGCTGCGGGCCCGGATCGACCGGGTGCGCGACTGGGCGGCGCGCCGCACCTCGTGAGCGACGGGCCCCGGGGGTGCGGCAGGCTGGTGGGCATGGACCAGACCGAGCCCGCACCCGCCGCTCCCGTTCTCGCCACGATGACCGGGATGCAACAGCTGCAGGCGATGATCGACGGCCACCTGCCGCACGCCCCGATCGCCGACACCCTCGGCCTGGTCGAGTTCGGCGGCGAGCAGGGCTCCATCTCGGTCGCGCTCGTGCCCGAGCGCCGGCACTACAACCCGCTCGGGACGGTGCACGGCGGCGTGCTCTCGACCCTGCTCGACACCGCGGCGGCCTGCTCGGTGCACTCCACCCTGGCGGTCGGGGAGCGCTACACCTCGCTCGACCTGACCGTGAAGTTCCTGCGCGCCGTCACCGAGGACACCGGTCGGGTCCTCGCGGTCGGGCGGGTGCTGCACCGCGGGCGGCGGACGGCCCTGGCGGAGGCCTCGCTGACCGACGGGGCGGGTCGCGTGGTCGCCCACGCCACGTCCAGCTGCCTGATCATGACCTGAGCCGACCCGGGCTCAGGGCGCGGCGCGCACCAGCGGGCGTACCCGGTGGGGGACCAGCGTGGCCAGGGCGACCACCGTCGCGGAGCGGACCACGCCCTCGAGCGAGACCACGCGGTCGATGACGCGCTGCAGGTCGGGGTTGCCGCGGGCGACCACCCGGCACCACAGGTCGCCGACGCCGGTGATCGTGCAGACCTCGAGCACCTCGGGGATCTCGGCCAGCCGCGCCGCCACCGCGTCGTGGCCGCCGGCCTGGCTGATCTCGAGGGTCAGGAAGGCGCTCACCCCGTAGCCGAGCGCCGCGGGGGAGAGGTCCGGACCCCACCCGGTGACCACGCCGCGGGACTCCAGCTTGTCCAGCCGGGCCTGCACCGTGCCGCGGGCGACGCCGAGCCGGCGGGAGGCCTCGAGCACCCCGACCCGGGGCTCGGCGGCCAGCAGGTCGATCAGGTTGCGATCCAGGTCGTCGAGCATCCGGGCCTCCGGTGGTCATGTTGTGCAGCGCGTTGGGGAACGGTGGCACAGGTTGCCGCGTGGGGCCACCCTGGAGGCATGACGCTGACCCACGACGAGCTCAAGGCCGACCTGACCCTGGACCAGCTGCGCGACCTGGTCGGGCTGGTGGAGTACGACGCCAGCCGCGACCCGTTCCCGGTCACCGCGATGGACGCGATCGGGTTCGTGGTCGGCAACGCCACCCAGGCGGCGTCGTACTACCAGCTCGCCCTCGGCATGGAGCTGGTCGCCTACCGCGGCCCCGAGACCGGGCACCGCAGCGAGAAGTCCTACGTCCTGCGCTCGGGCAGCGCCCGCTTCGTCGTCTCCGGCGGTGTCACCCCGGACAGCGCCCTGCTGGACCACCACCGCCGCCACGGTGACGGCGTCGTGGACCTCGCCCTCGAGGTGCCCGACGTGGACCGCTGCGTGGCGCACGCCCGCTCGGTCGGCGCCACGGTGCTCGTGGAGCCGCACGACGAGACCGACGAGCACGGCACCGTGCGCACCGCGGCGATCGCGACGTACGGCGAGACCCGGCACACCCTGGTCGACCGCAGCGCCTACGACGGCCCGTACCTGCCCGGCTACGTCGCGCGGAGCAGCACGCTGGTGCGTCCCGCGGGCGCCCCGAAGCGGCTGTTCCAGGCCGTCGACCACTGCGTGGGCAACGTCGAGCTCGGCCGGATGGACGAGTGGGTGGAGTTCTACCGCCGCGTCATGGGGTTCACCAACATGGCCGAGTTCATCGGCGACGACATCGCCACCGACTACTCCGCGCTGATGAGCAAGGTCGTGGCCAGCGGCAACCACCGGGTCAAGTTCCCGCTCAACGAGCCGGCCGTGGCCCGCAAGAAGTCCCAGATCGACGAGTACCTGGAGTTCTACGACGGCGCCGGGTGCCAGCACCTCGCGCTGGCCACCGGCGACATCCTGGCCACCGTCGACGCGATGCGCGCCGCCGGCGTGGAGTTCCTGGACACCCCGGACTCCTACTACGACGACCCCGAGCTGCGGGCCCGGATCGGGAAGGTCCGGGTGCCGATCGAGGAGCTCCGCTCCCGCGGCATCCTGGTCGACCGCGACGAGGACGGCTACCTGCTCCAGATCTTCACCAAGCCGGTCGGCGACCGGCCGACGGTCTTCTTCGAGCTGATCGAGCGGCACGGCTCGCTCGGTTTCGGCAAGGGCAACTTCAAGGCGTTGTTCCAGGCCATCGAGCGCGAGCAGGAGCGCCGCGGCAACCTGTAGGGGCTGGAACCTGTCGGGGCTGGACGGCGGCACCCGGCGTGGCTTGGATGGCGGCGTGGCGGACTACGTGGCCTTCCTGCGGGCGATCAACCTCGGCGCGACCCGGAAGTTCGACAAGGCCGCGATCGTCGCGGCCACCGAGGGCGCGGGGTTCACCGGCGTGGCCACCCACATCAACACCGGCAACGTCCGGGTGACGACCCGTCTGCGGTCCCGGGAGCGGGTGCGCGACGTGCTCGAGGCGGCGTACTTCGCCGACCGCGGGTTCGCGGTGCCGGTGGCGGTGCTGACGCCCGAGGAGCTGCGGCAGGCGGTCGTCGACGGCCACGCGCTGGCCGCGACGATGCCGGAGGGCTGGGACGGGCGGGCGTACGCCTCGCTGCTGCGCGACGAGCCGACGCCCGAGGGTGTCGCCGCGCTGGAGGCGTGCAGCACCGGGGACGAGCTGGCGGTCGTCCGCGGCCGGGTGGCCCACCTGATGGTGCGCGGCTACGGCACCTCGCGGATGACCAACGTGGCGGTCGAGCGGCAGATCGGGGTGTCGACCAACCGGGCGCTGTCGGTGGTGGAGCAGGTCGTCACGAAGTGGTGCTGAGCGCCTCGTCCGGGGCCGGGGCGGGGGGCCGGTCGGCGCGACGCAGTCCACGCACGGCAGGGGAGAGCAGGACCAGGCCGCAGACCACCACGTGCACCACGCCGGCGGTGACCAGCACCCCGGTGTAGCCGAACGCGGCGGCCAGCGGGCCGAAGGCGACCTGGCCGACCGGGATCGCCACGAAGGACCCGAGGGCGTCGTAGGAGTAGACCCGCGAGAGCATCTCGTCGGGCACGTGCTCCTGCATGGCCAGGTTCCAGCCCATGCTGAACAGCTCGATCCCGGCACCCGCGAGCAGGGCCAGCCCGGCGACCAGGAGCAGCTCGGGGCGGGCGCCGAGCGCGATCAGAGGCGGCGCCATCAGCAGCATCCCGACCATGCCCAGCAGCAGGGGGCGCTCCAGCCGGGTGCGGAGCAGGACCAGCGTCATCAGCAGCAGGCCGGCGCCCTCGGCGGAGAGCACCAGGCCCCAGCCCTGGGCGCCGATGGTGTCCTGGGCGCGGGCCGGACCCAGGGTGGTCCAGGCCCCGGCGTGGACGGCGTTCAGGGCGCCGAAGGCCAGCACCACCACCCACAGCCAGGTCGTCGACCGGACGAACGACCAGCCCTCCCGCAGCTCGGCGAAGGTGCCGGGGGCTGCCTCGTCGGCCGGGCGGGCCACGCGCGGGGGGACCCGGACGAAGCCGAGCAGGACGGCGGCGACCAGCCAGGCGGCGGCGTCGACCGCGAGGGCCCAGCCGGCGCCGGCGGTGACCACGAGCAGCGCGCCGACGCTCGGGCCCAGCACCACGAGCGCGGAGCGGGCCAGGGAGACCAGGGCGTTGGCCTGCTGGAGCTGCTCGCGAGGGACCAGGCTCGGCATGATCGCGGCCATCGCGGGGAAGCCGAAGGCGCTCGCCGTGCCGTGCAGCAGGCTGAGCACCACCAGCATCCAGATCTCGGCCACGCCGGTCAGCACCAGGGCCGCGACCAGGCCCTGGGTGAGGGCCGAGGTGACGTTGGAGACCTGCAGCACCACCGTGCGCGAGAACCGGTCCGCGACCACGCCGCCCCAGAGCACGAAGACGATCATCGGCACGGTGTGGGCCGCGAGGACCAAGCCCAGCGCGGCCGGGTCGTCGGTGATGCCCAGCACCGCGAAGGCCAGGGCGACCGAGGCCATGAACGTGCCGGCCATGTTGACCACGCGCGAGGCGTAGTAGAAGCGGAACGGCCGCGACGCCAGCGGGGCGAGCGAGGCGCCGGTCCTCACGAAGGGTCCGTCGGGGTCGGCTCGTCGGACATGGCGAAGGTCCAGGTGGTCTGGGTGACGTGGACCGTGCCGGGGGTGCGCGGGGGGCGGTTGGCCGCGTGCAGCAGCCGGCTGGCCTCGAGCAGCAGGTCGCGTGCCCGCTCGTACGTCTCCGGGTCGACCCAGCCCTCGAGGTCGCTGTGGAAGCCCCGTCCGGCGTGGCGCCGCGCGCGACGCTCGAGCTCGGCGGCGACGGCGCGGACGTACGTGGCCTGCTCGTCGGGCGTGGCCCGCGAGCCGCCGTCGGGAGGTGTCGACGACTCCTGCTCGGCGCGCTCGTGGGGGTAGCGGTAGCGCTTGGCCACCCCGCCACGGATCCTCTCCTCCCCGGCCTCCACCAGCTCGCCGACGTCGCGCAGCACGCGCAGGTGGTAGGAGGCGTTGGCGTGGGTGAGCCCCAGCTCGCGCGCCACCTCGGCCGCGCTCATCGCGCTCCCGGTCAGCAGGCTCAGCATCCGCAGGCGTACGGGGTGGGCGGTCGCCCGCAGCGCGGCGATCCGCTGTTCATCGTCGGCCACCGGCCTACCTCCCAAGAAGTCGTTGGGAGTGAGTGTCCGCCTGCTCGTGGTGACTGTCAAGTGGTTGTTGGGGGGTCGGCTCCGGGCCGCGCCCCCCGCTGTAACGCTGTGTTACCTCCTCTGGTGCGGCGCCGTGACGCCGCACCAGACGAAGTAACACAGCGTTACAGCGCTCGGTGGCCGCGCGGCGCGGTCCGGGTTGTCCACAGGCCCCGCCCGGGCCGGGTGCGGTGGGGGCCGGGTCGGGGAACCCTGGGGGTGTGACCACGACCGCCCTCGATCAGGTCGCGGCCCTGATGGGCCGCCAGCACGGTCTGCTGCTGCGCCGGCAGGCCGTCGCGGCCGGGATGACCGGGCCCGAGATCGACCGGCGGCGCCGTACGGGGGAGTGGGTGGCGGTCCGGCAGGGCGTCTACACCGCGCGGGCCCGGTGGGAGGCGCTCGAGCCGTACGTCGGCCGCCCCCGCGCCCGCGTGCTGGCGGCGAGCCTGGCGATGGCGGTCCCGCACGTGATGAGCCACGACTCAGCGGCGCTGCTGCTCGGCCTGCCCGTGCTGCTCGGCGAGCCGGAGGCGGTGCACGTGACCCGACCCCTTGTCATCGGTGGCCGGGGCGCGACCGGGATCACCCATCACCTCGCGCCGTACGAGGACCGTCAGGTCGTCCTGGTCGACGGCGTACGCGTGCTGGACGCGGCGCGGACGGCGGTGGACATCGCCCGGTACGCCGGGATGCGCCAGGGCCTGGTCGCCTGCGACGCCGCGCTGCGCACCGGCGTGAGTCGCGCGGCCCTGGAGGAGGCGCTCACGCCGATGACCTCGTGGCCCGGGGTCACCGCCGCCCGGAGGTGCGTCGGTCTCGCCGACGCGCGGGCGGACACCGTCGGCGAGTCGTTGCTGCGGCTCCTCGTGGTCGACCTGGGCCTGGGAGAGGTCGACCTCCAGTTCGGCCTCGGCGACGCGACGAGGTCGGGGTGGGCCGACCTGAGAGTGGGGCGGCACCTGTTCGAGTTCGACGGGCACCTCAAGTACCGGCGCCCGGAGGACGGCGGCGTGGCTCGGGAGGACCCGGACCAGGTGCTGTGGCGCGAGAAGAAGCGGCACGCGTGGTTCACCGGGTTCCGGCTGGGGATGTCTCGGGTGACCTGGGTCGACCTGCGGCCGGAGCACTGGCAGGCGACCGGCGTCCGGCTCGTGCGCGAGCACGCGGCCACCCGCGCGGCGTACGGCGACTCGGTCGACGACCTCGCGGCGTACCGCCTCCTCCCGGAGGCGCGCCCGCGGGTCGCCTGAGGGTGGCGGGGCCTGCGGCGGGACGCGCGGCCCCGGCCGGTGCTGTCACGCTCTGCTACCTCATCTAGTGGGCCGTCGTGGCGCCGCACCAGTCGAAGTAACAGAGCGTTACAGCTCGCCCGGGCGACCGGCCGCTCAGCGCCCGCCGAACTCCGGGCGCCGGCGCGCGGAGAACGCCCGCATGCCCTCGGCCGCGTCGTCGGTGCGCAGCAGCAGGGACTGGCCGCTGCGCTCGCGCTCCAGGGCGGGCTCGAGCTCGACCAGCGTCGCGGCGTTGACCGCGCGCTTGGTCGCGGCCAGCGCCAGCGGAGGGCCGGCGGCGAGGCGGCGTACGACGTCCTCGGCCGTCTCCGCGAGCGCCTCGTCGTCGACGAGGTGGCTGACCAGGCCGGCGGCGTGGGCCTCCTCGCCGGACAGCGGCTCGGCCAGCAGCGCCATCCGCATCGCGCGGGCCCGCCCGACCGCGGCGGCGACGGTCGCGCTGGCGCCGCCGTCGGGCATCAGCCCGATCCGTGCGAAGGCCAGCAGGAACCGCGCCGAGCGGGCCGCCACGACGAGGTCGCAGGCCAGGGCCAGCGAGCAGCCGACGCCGGCGGCCACCCCGCCGACCGCGGCCACGACCGGCTTGTCGAGGGCCACCACGGCCCGCACCAGCCGGTTCGCGCGGTCGAGCGCACGGTGGTCGAGCCGCTCGTGGGCGTCGGTGCCGCCGATGTCGGCGCCCGCGCAGAACGCCCCGCCGGAGCCGGCCAGCAGGACCACCCGGACGTCCTCGCGGGCCACGGCGCCCTCGAGCTCGGTGGCGAGGGCGTCGTTCATCGCGTCGGTCATCGCGTTGAGCGACGCGGGCCGGTCCATGGTGAGCCGCAGGACGCCGTCGGCGCAGGAGACGAGCAGGTCGGTGGCGGGCTCGGAGCCGTCGTGGGCCATGGCCGGGAGTGTGCCACCATGTCGAGGTGTCAGCCCCGAGCCCGGTCGAGGTCGAGCCGACCCGCGTCCCCGACGAGCTGGTCGTCCCCGCCAAGCCGTGGGTGACCATCGTCTGGAACGACCCGGTGAACCTCATGTCCTACGTGACCTACGTCTTCCGCACCTACTTCGGCTACAGCAAGAAGAAGGCCGAGAAGCTGATGATGGAGGTCCACGAGGACGGCCGCTCCGTGGTCAGCAACGGCTCGCGCGAGGAGATGGAGCGCGACGTGCAGGCGATGCACGAGTACGGCCTGTGGGCGACCCTCTCGCAGCAGGACTGACCCCCCACCCCCGAGGACCGCCCCATGACCGGCTTCACCCGTCACCGCCGCAGCCGGCGCGTGATCGCGACCTTCTCCGGCTTCGAGGCCGACCTGCTCCGCTCGCTGGCCGGGCAGCTGGTCGAGCTGCTGCGCAACGAGGCCGCCGTGCCCGACGACGGACGCGACCCGCTGGAGGCGATGCTCGACTTCTCCGGGCCCACCGACGCCCCCGAGGACCCGGTGCTGGCGCGGCTGTTCCCGACGGCCTACGCCGAGGACGACGAGGCCGCCTC